>NZ_NCUX01000030.1:0-171154 GCF_002096615.1 Streptococcus oralis subsp. dentisani | reverse complement strand
TTCAAAATCTTGCGCAATGAAACTCATCTTCATCTCCCGATTGAAACAGTCACTCCCCTGACTGTTTCAACGTCCCAGGACATAATCTCAGGAAGTCGACTAAAATCAGGCTTAAAGTGAAAGTCATTGAGCTTTCGGATAACAGTTGAAGTTGAAATGGCCAGCTGATAAGTAATATCAGTCATAGAGGTCTTTTCAATCAACTTTTGAGCAATTTTTTGGTTGATGATACGAGGGATTTGATGATTTTTCTTGACTAGGGAAGTCTCAGCCACCGCCATTTTCGCGCACTGATAGCATTTGAAACGACGCTTTTTCAGAAGAATTCTTGTAGGCATACCAGTCGTTTCAAGGTAAGGAATTTTAGATGGTTTTTGGAAGTCATATTTCTTCATTTGACTTCCGCACTCAGGGCAAGACGGGACGTCATAGTCCAGTTTAGTGATGATTTCCTTGAAGGTATCTCTATTAACAACATCCATAATTTGGATATTAGGGTCTTTAATATCGAGTAGTTTTGTGATAAAATGTAATGGTTCCATATGATTCTTTCTAATGATGGTTTGGTCGCTTTTCATTATAGATCTTATGGGACTTTTTTTCTACAACAAAATAGGCTCCATAATATCCATAGGGGATTTACCCACTACAAATATTATAGAGCTTCTTCTTTTAGCGCTTGTATAAAAATTGAAAGTTCTATAATGAAGTTAGCCAGCCAACTTTCCTAAAAATGAGCTGGTTCAACTAGTCTATGTTGTCAAATGAAATCTAGTTATAGGCATAAGAAAACACCTCTGTGTTATACTTGTTGTTCACCACAAACACAAGAAAGGCACAGAGATGCAAATCAATTATACTACAAAAGCTAAACACTTGACAATCCATAGCCGTCGGTTAATCGAACGATGGAAAAATGAAGGAAAATCAAATAGAGAAATCGCCTCTCTACTTGGAAAAGCTCCTCAGACCATCCACAATGAAATCAAGCGTGGTACAGTCCTACAATGTATTGGAAAGGGACGTTTCAAAGCGAAAAACTACTGTCTACTGGCCTTGACGGATCAAAGGAGCAGACATCAAATCATTCGATTAATTCCAAATAAAATCGCTGAGTCTGTCAATCAGGCTCTAAGACTCATCTTAAGACAACACAAGATTCTTTCCAACACGGCAGATAATGGAGCCGAATTCAACCGCTTATCTGATGTGTTTTCTAAGGAGCATATCTACTATGCACACCCCTATGCCTCTTGGGAAAGGGGAACCAATGAGAATCACAACAGGCTCATTCGTAGATGGTTACCTAAAGGAACCAAGAAAACGACCTCCAAAGAAGTCGCCTTCATCGAAAACTGGATCAATAACTATCCTAAAAAATGCTTGGACTACAAGTCTCCCAGAGAAGACTGATTACTGGCTAACTTGAACTTGAAATTTAGCACTTGTATAAAAATTTAAGAAAAACGGAAAATTTTTTTATAAAAGCCTTTACAAAAAAAATAAAAGTGGTATAATTAAAGTATAAACAAGTGCAAACGTTTTCGTAAAACGTTTGCCTAAATAAAATAAAGGAGATTTGAATGATGAAAGCTACATTCAAAAATGTCTTGTCTTTCGAGTTTTGGCAGAAATTCGGTAAGGCTCTAATGGTGGTTATCGCCGTTATGCCAGCGGCTGGATTGATGATTTCAATCGGTAAATCAATCGTGATGATTGACCCAAATCTTGCTCCTCTAGTGATTACAGGTGGAATCCTTGAGCAAATTGGTTGGGGGGTTATCGGTAACCTTCATATTTTGTTTGCCCTTGCTATTGGGGGAAGCTGGGCAAAAGAACGTGCAGGTGGTGCATTTGCAGCTGGGCTTGCCTTTATCTTGATTAACCGTATCACAGGTACTATCTTCGGTGTTACAGGTGATATGTTGAAAAACCCTGAGGCTATGGTCACTACTCTCTTTGGTGGCTCAATCAAGGTTGCTGACTACTTTATCAGTGTTCTTGAAGCACCAGCCCTTAACATGGGTGTCTTCGTAGGGATTATCTCAGGTTTTGTAGGGGCAACTGCCTATAACAAATATTACAACTACCGTAAACTTCCAGACGCACTTTCATTCTTTAATGGTAAACGTTTTGTACCATTTGTCGTTATTCTTCGTTCAACAATTGCAGCGATTGCACTTGCTGCTTTCTGGCCAGTAGTTCAAACAGGTATCAATAGCTTTGGTATTTGGATTGCCAACTCACAAGAAACTGCACCAATTCTCGCACCATTCTTGTATGGTACCTTGGAACGTTTGCTCTTGCCATTTGGTCTTCACCACATGCTCACTATCCCAATGAACTATACAGCTCTTGGTGGAACATACGAAATCCTTACTGGAGCAGCAAAAGGTACACAAGTATTTGGTCAAGACCCACTTTGGCTTGCTTGGGTGACAGACCTTGTTAACCTTAAAGGTTCAAATGCTGACCAATACCAACACCTTCTTACAACTATCACTCCAGCTCGTTTCAAAGTTGGTCAAATGATCGGTTCATTCGGTATCTTGATGGGTGTCATCGTTGCTATCTACCGCAATGTTGATGCTGACAAGAAACACCAATACAAGGGTATGATGATTGCGACAGCCCTTGCAACATTCTTGACAGGGGTTACTGAACCTATCGAGTATATGTTTATGTTTATCGCAACACCTCTTTACCTAGTGTATGCTCTTGTTCAAGGTGCTGCCTTTGCTATGGCGGATATTGTTCACCTTCGTATGCACTCATTCGGTTCAATTGAATTCTTGACTCGTACTCCGCTAGCTATCAACGCTGGTCTTGGTATGGATATTATTAACTTTATCTGGGTAACTGTCCTCTTTGCTGTGATCATGTACTTCATCGCGAACTTCATGATTAAGAAATTCAACTACGCAACTCCAGGACGTAACGGAAACTATGAAACTGCTGAAGGAGCATCAGAAGATGCAGCTTCAGGTGAAACAAAAGTTGCCGCTGCTTCTCAAGCTGTAAATATCATTAACCTTCTTGGTGGTCGTGCAAACATCGTAGATGTAGATGCATGTATGACTCGTCTTCGTGTAACTGTTAAGGATGCAGATCGTGTTGGTACTGAGGAAGAATGGAAAGCTGAAGGGGCTATGGGACTTGTCATGAAAGGACAAGGTGTCCAAGCTATCTATGGACCAAAAGCTGACGTGTTGAAATCTGATATCCAAGATATCCTTGACTCAGGTGAAGTAATTCCTGAAACTCTTCCAAGCCAAATGACAGAAGCTCAACAAAATACTGTACATTACAAAGGTGTAACTGAGGATGTTTACTCAGTAGCTGACGGTCAAGTCATTGCCTTGGAACAAGTGAAAGACCCAGTTTTTGCTCAAAAAATGATGGGTGATGGTTTTGCAGTAGAACCAGCCAATGGAAATATCGTATCTCCAGTTTCTGGTACTGTATCAAGTATCTTCCCAACAAAACACGCTCTTGGTCTTGTGACTGAAGCAGGTCTTGAAGTACTTGTTCACATCGGTTTGGATACTGTAAGCCTTGAAGGTAAACCATTCACAGTTCACGTTTCTGAAGGACAAAAGGTTGCTGCTGGTGATCTTCTTGTTACAGCTGACTTGGATGCTATCCGTGCAGCAGGTCGTGAAACTTCAACAGTGGTTGTCTTCACAAATGGAGATGTTCTCAAATCTGTTAAATTAGAACAAACTGGTTCTCTTGCAGCTAAAACAGCAGTTGCTAAAGTAGAATTGTAATATGCTTGAGGTTGGAAGCTGTTTTCCAACCTCTTGTTTTAGGAGAAAAGCATGAAATTTTTAACACTCAATACCCACAGTTGGATGGAGAAGGAAGCAGAAGAAAAATTCCAGCTCTTACTCCAGGATATTCTTGAAAAAGACTATGATTTGATTTGCTTCCAAGAAATCAATCAAGAAATTACTTCGCCTGAGGTAGAGGTTGATCATCTTTATCAAGCTTTACCAGCGGCAGAACCCATTCATCAGGATCACTATGTCCGACTCCTGGTCGAAAAATTGGCTGAGAAAGGGAGAACCTACTACTGGACTTGGGCTTACAATCACATCGGCTATGACCGCTATCATGAAGGTGTAGCAATCTTATCTAAAACGCCTATTAAGGCGCGTGAAATTTTAGTGTCTGATGTAGATGACCCAACGGACTACCATACTCGTCGCGTTGCCTTGGCTGAGACAGAGGTTGAAGGGAAGGAGCTTGCTCTTGCAAGCGTCCATCTCTCTTGGTGGGATAAAGGTTTCCAGGAAGAATGGGCTCGATTTGAGGCTGTGCTGAAAGGTTTGAACAAACCTCTGATTTTAGCTGGTGATTTCAATAACCCAGCTGGTCAGGAGGGCTACCAAGCGATTCTAGCTAGTCCTCTAGAGTTACAAGATGCTTTTGAAGTTGCGAAAGAGAGAAGCGGTAGCTATACCGTTCCACCAGAAATTGATGGTTGGAAAGGAAATACCGAACCGCTTCGAATTGACTATGTCTTTACAACGAAAGAGTTAGAAGTAGAAAGCTTGCATGTAGTTTTTGATGGTCAGAATAGTCCGCAAGTCAGTGACCACTATGGTTTGAACGCGGTATTAAATTGGAAATAAAAGCAAAAAATGAAAGGGAGCGATTCCTTTCATTTTTTTACAAAAATCCCTATAATCACAATTTTAGAGAAGAAAGTTTTTTGTATATTTGTATATTATGAGAAAATATCCACAAATAAATTTTTAAAAATTCACGGTCAAAAAAATCGATAATATCAACTATTTATGATAAAATAGAAATGATGAAATAAAAGGAGGACTGGAATGTTTTTTCAGGATAGAAAGATAAAATATTCAATCCGCAAATTGTCAGTTGCTACTGTGTCACTTGCGATTGGATTTTTGTTTGCGCCTGCGGTCATGGGAGCCACTCAAGTAGCTCAAGCTGATGAGCTTACGGCTACTGAACAAGTGGAGAATAAAGCAGAGAGTCAGGTCTCGGTGGGCTCTTCTACAATAGAGCAAGCAGAGCCTCAGAAAGAAAACCAAGTTACTTTGAAATCTTCTGAATCTACCGTAGCAGAGACAAGTGAAGCACTAACATCTACAGGCTTTAGAAATGCTCAACCAGCTACAGCAACAAGCCAGCCAGCTGCAATCACTGCTCAAACAGCGTCAGCAAATGCTAGTCTCAATAAGAGCGCTTTGGAGAACTACCTCAAAGAGTTGCGCTGCAAGGACTTTTCAAGTAAGACAGACGATAGTCTAGAAATCTTGAATGGCGTGATGACAGCGGCTGATAGCGTACTTCAAACTGCGACAAAGCAAGAAGAAATTGATAAAATTTATCGCAATCTAGTGACTTTTGTCAATTCAGGTCTTCGTGATAAAAATCCGAAAGTCATCCCAGACAAGGATAAGACTCCTCACACAGCAATTTATGAGTTTGAAAGTGCTACACCAGGAAAATCAGCTCCGTGGGGACTGAGCTACTTAAAGCCAGAAGACACAAAAATCTACAAAAAGGGCGATAAAGTAAAGGCCATCCAGCCAACTGAAACAACTTATGTAGAGAATGATGGAAGTGGTAGATGGACCTTTAAGGGTTATGACTATGATAGCCAGGTGATTGACAAAGATGATGTCTTCTTCACAGGTAAGTGGGAATTTACACCGACACCATATAAGGCAACCTATAGAGCGGTTAATGGATCACCTGGAAAAACTTTGCCATCTTATGTTGCAAATTGGAGTCCAGAAGATAAAAGAAGATTTGCTGAGGGTGAAGTAGTAAAAGCACAAGAATTTCACTATGTTTTTTATACTTCAGAAGAATATCCTAACCGAAAAGGCTATTGGGCTTTGACTGGCTTTGATGCTCCAAGTAAAGTGGCAAACAATGGCGATGTAGAGTTCGTAGGAACTTGGAAATACTTTGAGGATGTCACTGTATCCTACAAACCTATGAACCAGCACGATTTTGAGAATTTTTATCATTTACCAAGTAGTCCTAAGACCTCACGTGACGAATATAAATTACCTCTTCCTAAGGAGATAAAAGATCTAGAAAGTAAGCTATACGATTACAAGCTTTCTCTCAATCAGTTTGATAAACGTGATGAGTATTTACCTAAAAATATACTGGATACGGTAGCAGCCTTGCTTCGCTACGATGAAGCTCAAAATCTCTACAAACCCTTCTATGATGCGGAAAATGAAGGAAATTGGACCTTTGAGGAAGATGTAGTAGATTTAACCTTCAGTCGTGAACTAGAGCGGGCGGCTACATATGGGGAAATACCAAAAGTTACAATACCATTGGAGTTTGTATTTAAAGGGGTTCCTCGGAAACCGACTTATGAGTTTGTCAGTGGAACGGCTGGCAAAGCACTACCTGCTGAGATCAATAATCTGAAGCCGGTAGATATGCCTGAATGGGAGTATGCAAAGAGAAAGCAATACCCGAAAGGTGAGATGGTTCAGTCTGTTAGACCGACTCAAGAGTCCTACTATGATGCAATTAACAAGGGTACCTGGACCTTTACAGGCTACGATTTTACTGAAAAACCAGTAAGTGAGTGGGATCATAAAGGATGGAACCTTAAGTTTACAGGTACTTGGACTTTTGTAGCGGATAAGTACTCAGAAAACTATGAGTTTGTTAGCTCAGATCCTAGTCGATCTCTACCAGCTGCAGTTAAGGCCTTGACGCCAAGTAATACAAATACTTACGATAATGGCGATACTGTATATGTGGAATATCCACGTGAGACGACCTACATGGACTTTGATAACGAGGGTACTTGGAAATTTAATGGCTATGACGCTAATAGCAAGGTAGTTAATCAAGATAAAGTTCTCTTTACAGGTAAATGGTCCTTCACACCACACAGAGATAAGACTGTTTCCTTTGACTTTGTCAGTGATACCCCAGGGAAGGCTATTCCGAATGATCTGAAGGCGCAAATTCCAGCTTCTATCACGACATCTCCGAAAGATTATTCTGATAATGTTAGATATGTCATTGAAAGTTTCTATACATACACAGATGATGATAATGATGGTACATGGAAGTTTATTGCTCCTGAGAAGATAGAAAAACCATCTGATGATGAGGACTCTACTTACACACTCCACTGGGTCTTTGAACCGACCAAGCGTAGTGTTTATTATGACTTCTATACAGATTCAAAAGATGATTCTGGTCAAACGATCTATCCGCCATCAACTTTGTATAATTTAATCACTTACGAAAGAGAATTTGTCAAGGGTGAAAAAGCTCGCGTTAAAATGCCGTCTAAAACAAGATTTGAGGATCCTGATGGCCGAGGGACTTGGGTATTTGATGACTACTATGAAGATGATAATACGACTATTTCTCCACGTGTGAAAACAGTCGGGGCAGGAGACGTTATCTTTAGAGGGAAATGGATTTTGGTTCCTACCAATCAGTCTGATACGATCTATAGAGTGGAGTATAAATTTACTAACTCGACTCCTGCGTATCCTCTTCCAAATAAGATTCGCGACATGCTTTCAGCTGGCACTGATTTCGTTGCACGAGCTGATGATTACAAAGATGCAAGCAAACTTGACACCACCACAGTAACTGTTCCGACAGGTACATGGACCTTCCATGGTTTTGATGCGGATAAATACGGAAAAGCTATTGCAGGTACGAAAGTGAAGACCATCACAGGATCTTGGAGCTTTACGCCAAATGGTATAGACTATCAGTTCCAATCAACTAATCCTGCTTTTGCACTACCAGATCATATCACCAAGTTGACTCCGAAAAATCCTTATGATTACAAGTTATATACTAAGGAAATTCTGGCTGAACAACCAAGTGAAACGACTTATGTTGATATAGCAAATAAAGTGACTTGGACATTTGCAGGATACGATAAAGAAAAAATCGTTGTAGCAAAAGGCAGACAGACTTTCCTTGGAAGCTGGGTACCTACTCCAAATCCAGAATATGTATTCAAATCTTCTGACGCACGTGTTCCATTGCCACAAAGTATTTTGGGAATGCTTCCAAATGATGAGGCTTCTTATAAGGTTGGTGACACCATTGTAGCCAAACAACCTGCTAAAGAATCAGTAGTTGAAGAAGAAAAAGACTATGTCTGGACCTTCAAAGGTTACGATCAGAAGAATGCGACATATAATGGCAAGCGCGTGACATTTACAGGTATCTGGGAAGCAACGCCTAGACCGCATCATGTAAGCTATACTTTTGAAAGCGAAACGGCTGGTGTTGATTTGCCTGAATTTATCCAGAAGAAAGCGCCAAAAGATGGCTCAACTTACTTCAACGGGACGAGAGTTTTTGCAGAAGAGCCGACAACAAAGACTTACAAAGATGATATGAACGATGGTAGCTGGACTTTCCTTGGTTACGATGCCAAAAGTAAGTTTGTGAAAAAAGCTGATTTGACTTTCACAGGTAAGTGGAAGTTTGAAGCTAACAAGTATCAAGCAAGTTACCGCTTCGAGAGTGAGACAGCAGGTAAGACTCTTCCAGCAGCCATCGCAGCCTTGACTCCAAGTGACAGTGCAACTTATGTGAATGGTGCCTCTGTTTCCGCTCAGCAACCATCTCAAACTACATACACAGATACTGTGAACGACGGCACATGGACCTTCAAGGGTTATGACGCAGCTAGCGCCGTTGTCAACAAGTCCAATGTAGAGTTTGTAGGGAAATGGTCCTTTGAAGCTAACAAGTATCAAGCAAGTTACCGCTTCGAGAGTGAGACAGCAGGTAAGACTCTTCCAGCAGCCATCGCAGCCTTGACTCCAAGTGACAGTGCAACTTATGTGAATGGTGCCTCTGTTTCCGCTCAGCAACCATCTCAAACTACATACACAGATACTGTGAACGACGGCACATGGACCTTCAAGGGTTATGACGCAGCTAGCGCTGTAGTCAACAAGGCTAATGTTGAATTTGTAGGAAAATGGGCCTTTGAAGCTAACAAGTATCAAGCTACTTACCGCTTCGAGAGTGAGACAGCAGGTAAGTCTCTTCCAGCAGCCATCGCAGCATTAACCCCAAGCGATAGTGCAACTTATGTGAATGGTGCCTCTGTTTCCGCTCAACAACCATCCCAAACCACTTACACAGATACTGTGAACGACGGCACATGGACCTTCAAGGGTTATGACGCAGCTAGCGCTGTAGTCAACAAGGCTAATGTTGAGTTTGTAGGAAAATGGTCCTTTGAAGCTAACAAGTACCAAGCTACTTATCGCTTCGAGAGCGCAACATCAGGGAAAGCACTTCCAGCAGCCATCACAGCCTTGACTCCAAGTGACAGTGCAACTTATGTGAATGGTGCCTCTGTTTCAGCTCAACAACCATCCCAAACCACATACACAGATACTGTGAACGATGGCACATGGACCTTCAAGGGTTATGACGCAGCTAGCGCTGTAGTCAACAAGGCTAATGTTGAATTTGTAGGAAAATGGTCCTTTGAAGCTAACAAGTACCAAGCTACTTATCGCTTCGAGAGCGCAACATCAGGGAAAGCACTTCCAGCAGCCATCACAGCCTTGACTCCAAGTGACAGTGCAAGATATGTGAATGGTGCCTCTGTTTCAGCTCAACAACCATCCCAAACCACATACACAGATACTGTGAACGATGGCACATGGACCTTCAAGGGTTATGACGCAGCTAGCGCTGTAGTCAACAAGGCTAATGTTGAATTTGTAGGAAAATGGTCCTTTGAAGCTAACAAGTACCAAGCTACTTACCGCTTCGAGAGCGCAACATCAGGAAAAGCTCTTCCAGCAGAAATCAGCACTTTGACTCCAAGCGACAGTGCAACTTATGTGAATGGTGCCTCTGTTTCCGCTCAACAACCATCACAAACTACATACACCGACGCAGTGAACGACGGCACTTGGACCTTCAAGGGTTACGACGCAGCTAGCGCCGTTGTCAATAAGTCCGATGTTGAGTTTGTAGGAAAATGGTCCTTTGAAGCTAACAAGTACCAAGCTACTTATCGCTTCGAGAGTGCAACATCAGGAAAAGCTCTTCCAGCAGCCATCACAGCATTGACTCCAAGTGACAGTGCAACTTATGTGAATGGTGCCTCTGTTTCCGCTCAACAACCATCCCAAACCACTTACACCGACGCAGTGAACGACGGTACTTGGACCTTCAAGGGTTACGACGCAGCCAATGCAGTCGTGAACAAGGCAAATGTAGAGTTTGTAGGGAAATGGGCCTTTGAAGCTAACAAGTATCAAGCAAGTTACCGCTTCGAGAGTGAGACAGCAGGTAAGACTCTTCCAGCAGCCATCGCCGCATTGACTCCAAGCGACAGTGCAACTTATGTGAATGGTGCCTCTGTTTCCGCTCAACAACCATCACAAACTACATACACCGACGCAGTGAACGACGGCACTTGGACCTTCAAGGGATATGACGCAGCTAGCGCCGTTGTCAACAAGGCTAATGTTGAATTTGTAGGAAAATGGGCCTTTGAAGCTAACAAGTATCAAGCAAGTTACCGCTTCGAGAGTGAGACAGCAGGTAAGACTCTTCCAGCAGCCATCGCAGCCTTGACTCCAAGCGACAGTGCAACTTATGTGAATGGTGCCTCTGTTTCCGCTCAGCAACCATCTCAAACTACATACACAGATACTGTGAACGACGGCACATGGACCTTCAAGGGTTATGACGCAGCTAGCGCTGTAGTCAACAAGGCTAATGTTGAATTTGTAGGAAAATGGGCCTTTGAAGCTAACAAGTATCAAGCTACTTACCGCTTCGAGAGTGAGACAGCAGGTAAGTCTCTTCCAGCAGCCATCGCAGCATTAACCCCAAGCGATAGTGCAACTTATGTGAATGGTGCCTCTGTTTCCGCTCAACAACCATCCCAAACCACTTACACAGATACTGTGAACGACGGCACATGGACCTTCAAGGGTTATGACGCAGATAGCGCTGTAGTCAATAAGTCCGATGTTGAGTTTGTAGGAAAATGGGCCTTTGAAGCTAACAAGTACCAAGCTACTTATCGCTTCGAGAGTGAGACAGCAGGTAAGACTCTTCCAGCAGCCATCACAGCATTGACTCCAAGTGACAGTGCAACTTATGTGAATGGTGCCTCTGTTTCCGCTCAACAACCAGCTCAAACCACATACACAGATACTGTGAACGACGGCACATGGACCTTCAAGGGTTATGACGCAGATAGCGCTGTAGTCAATAAGTCCGATGTTGAGTTTGTAGGAAAATGGGAATTCAAGGCGAATCCGACAAATGCTGAAACTTATACGCCTCAAGTAACGGAAGAAACTATCAAGGTTGGTCAAACACCAGACTTGACCGATAATGTGACGAACTTGCCAAGCCTTCCAGCTGGCACTAAGGTAGTAGATATCACACCTGCAGGTCAAATTGATACTACAAAACCAGGTACTTATAGCGGTACAGTTCGTATTGATTATCCAGATGGTTCTTCTGCTGAAGTTTCTGTACCAGTTAATGTTTTGCCTGCACCGGTAATTGAAACCTATAAAGTGACTTACCGCTTCGAAAGTGCCACGGCAGACAACAATTTGCCAGCAGAAGTATTGAGCTTACTTCCGCAAAGTGGAACATATACTACAAGTACTTCTGCAGCAATTGCTTTCGTTCCAGAAGCGCCGATGCCTGTAGAAGTTGCTGTTGCAAATGGTACATGGACATTCCTAGGTTATCAAGAAGTGGAAGAGGGAGCAAATCTAACCTTCGTCGGTAAGTGGTCCTTTGAAGCTAAGCAAGCTCCTATTCCGCAACCAGCACCTCAACCAAATCCAGTTCCGCCAGTGAATCCAGGAGAAGAGCAGGGATCTGATAATAATCAGGCAGATAGACATCAACCAGAACAACCAAGAAAACCTGAAGAGAATCCACCAGCTCAAAGTCCAGCAGGAGAAAAGGTAAAACAAGCTACATTGCCAAATACAGGAAGTACTGCACCACTTTCACTCATTGGACTAATGACAAGCTCTCTTCTTGCAGGTCTAGGAGGATTACTTCTTGGTCGCAAGCGGAAAGATGATTAAACACTGATTTTATCTAGAGTATATCGACTTTTATAAGATTATTAAGCAGGTAGTTGACTGTTTGACAAATCTATCTGAGTCACAAGCTTTAAGGCTGAGAGAAGACTAATTTGGTCTTCTCTTTTTGTATTTTTGTTAGAAATCAAATGTTTAATTTTAAGTCTAAGAGTGGTATTTGGAGAAATTGAGAGCCTTGTGATAGGTCAGATGAGTTGGACTACTGAAAATGTTCAAAATATGGTATAATGGTTAGACGAATAGAATCGAGGATAATATGTCATTTACGAAATTTCAGTTTAAAAATTATATAAAAAAGGCTTTGGAGGAGTTGAAATTTACAACTCCTACCGAAGTTCAGGAAAAGTTGATTCCTATTGTCTTGGCAGGTCGTGACTTGGTCGGTGAGTCAAAAACAGGTTCAGGGAAGACCCACACTTTCTTGCTACCCATTTTCCAGCAATTGGATGAAACTAGCGATAGTGTGCAAGCTGTAATCACTGCTCCAAGTCGTGAGTTAGCTACTCAGATTTACCAAGCAGCTCGTCAGATTGCAGCTCACTCAGATGTCGAAGTCCGTGTGGTTAATTATGTGGGTGGTACGGATAAGGCGCGTCAGATTGAAAAACTTGCCAGTAGCCAACCCCATATTGTCATCGGGACGCCAGGGCGTATCTATGACTTGGTCAAATCTGGTGATTTGGCTATTCACAAGGCTAAGACTTTTGTTGTCGATGAAGCCGATATGACCTTAGATATGGGATTCTTGGAGACAGTTGACAAGATTGCAGGAAGCCTTCCAAAAGACTTGCAATTCATGGTCTTTTCAGCAACTATTCCACAGAAGTTGCAGCCCTTCTTGAAAAAATATTTGTCAAATCCTGTCATGGAGAAAATCAAGACCAAGACAGTCATCTCTGATACCATTGATAATTGGTTGATTTCGACCAAGGGTCGTGACAAGAATGCTCAGATTTATGAGTTAACTCAAGTCATGCAACCTTATCTGGCTATGATTTTTGTGAATACCAAGACGCGGGCAGATGAATTGCATTCTTATTTGACTGCTCAAGGATTGAAGGTAGCTAAGATTCATGGGGATATTGCTCCTCGCGAGCGAAAGCGAATCATGAATCAGGTGAAGAATCTTGATTTTGAGTACATTGTCGCAACAGACTTGGCAGCGCGTGGAATTGACATTGAAGGTGTCAGTCATGTCATTAATGATGCCATTCCGCAAGACTTATCTTTCTTTGTCCACCGTGTTGGTCGAACTGGACGAAATGGCCTACCAGGTACAGCTATTACCCTTTATCAGCCAAGTGATGACTCGGATATTCGTGAGTTGGAGAAATTAGGGATCAAGTTTATTCCTAAGATGGTCAAAGACGGAGAATTCCAAGATACCTATGACCGTGATCGTCGCGCCAATCGTGAAAAGAAGCAGGATAAGCTTGATATTGAAATGATTGGCTTGGTTAAAAAGAAAAAGAAAAAAGTCAAACCAGGCTATAAGAAGAAGATTCAATGGGCGGTGGATGAAAAACGCCGCAAAACCAAGCGTGCTGAAAATCGTGCACGTGGTCGTGCCGAGCGAAAAGCCAAACGCCAAACATTCTAAGAACAAAATTGGAGCTGAATGGCTCCTTTTTCTAACTTCGTTTTATGAATTTTCAAAAATACTGCAAAAAAAAGTAAAAAGTGGTATAATGATAAGGTTATATAGTCCCGATAAGATGGTAGAAATTTCTATCAGTACTTTGTAACTCGCAAAGAATGATGGCTCCAAAGTCGCTCTTCATTCTACGGTTGCCGCTATTAAGCGGTCACCCTATGCGCCTTACTAGCTTCAGAAATAAAAAAGTATCGTTTTTATTTCTTTCGTGTCGTAACTCTTAGACTATAGAAATACCTATCAGTACTTTGTAACTCTATAACAATATTTTTTAAGGGGGGACATTTTTATGTCAGAACGTAAATTATTCACGTCTGAATCTGTATCTGAGGGGCATCCGGATAAGATTGCAGACCAAATTTCAGATGCGATTTTGGATGCTATTTTAGCAGAGGATCCAGAAGCGCACGTTGCTGCTGAGACAGCTGTATACACTGGTTCTGTCCACGTTTTTGGTGAAATTTCTACAAATGCCTATGTGGATATTAACCGTGTGGTTCGTAATACCATTGCAGAGATTGGTTACACCAATACAGAGTATGGTTTTTCTGCGGAAACAGTTGGAGTTCATCCATCGCTTGTTGAGCAGTCACCGGATATCGCCCAAGGGGTCAACGAAGCCTTGGAGGTTCGTGGAAATGCAGATCAAGATCCACTTGACTTGATTGGAGCAGGTGACCAGGGTCTTATGTTTGGATTCGCAGTGGATGAAACAGAAGAACTCATGCCATTACCAATTTCACTCAGCCACAAACTGGTTCGTCGCTTGGCAGAACTTCGTAAGTCTGGTGAAATCAGCTATCTTCGCCCAGATGCAAAATCACAAGTTACAGTTGAGTATGATGAAAATGATCGTCCAGTACGTGTGGATACAGTCGTTATTTCAACTCAGCACGACCCAGAAGTCAGCAATGAACAAATTCACAATGATGTGATTAACAAGGTTATCAAAGAGGTGATTCCAGCCTCTTACTTGGATGAGCAGACAAAATTCTTCATCAATCCGACTGGTCGTTTCGTAATCGGTGGACCTCAAGGAGACTCAGGTTTGACTGGTCGTAAGATTATCGTGGATACGTATGGTGGCTACTCTCGTCATGGTGGTGGTGCCTTCTCTGGTAAGGATGCGACGAAGGTGGACCGTTCTGCGTCATATGCAGCTCGCTACATTGCCAAAAATATCGTTGCAGCAGGTCTTGCTAAGAAGGCAGAAGTGCAATTGGCCTACGCTATCGGTGTTGCCCAGCCTGTCTCTGTTCGTATCGATACTTTTGGCACTGGAACGGTAGTTGAAAGCAAGCTTGAGAAAGCAGCACGTCAAATCTTTGACCTTCGCCCTGCAGGAATTATCCAAATGCTAGACCTCAAACGTCCAATTTACCGTCAAACAGCGGCTTATGGACACATGGGACGTACAGATATTGACCTTCCGTGGGAACGTTTGGATAAGGTAGATGCTTTGAAAGAAGCTGTGAAATAAAATGAAAAAGCTTGGTAACATTATCAAGCTTTTTGCAAAAGAAAACCAGCTCTAAGCTGGCTTTCTTATTTTGTAGGAATAGAAATTTCAATCAATTTATCAGAGTAGAGGGTCTTGATATTAGCTTCATCGATCTTATCTTTATCGATTTTGCGTTTCATGAAGAAATCTTGAATGGTTTCGATTTCTGGTTCACGAATAGCGCGGTGTTTGTTGGAAATGAGGATTTCATAGTGAAGCGGAGCTTGTGTGAAAATCACATCTGTGTTTCCAGCAGAATAGACCTCAACAAGAGTTGCGTCAGTACTTTCTAATTGGCTTTTAACAAGTTGCGAGTGTGAATTAGTCGTGTTGATAAGCTTCATAATAGTTCCTCCGATTTTCTAACTCTATTATAGCACTTTTTGGATAAAATCGTGTATTTTAGTCAATTCTATGCTGAATTTTCCAAGCTTCAATTCCCCATTTGTGGCTGCCACGTTTAAGTTTTTCTATTGCTTCGTCAATAGGAAACCAAGCAATATGATTAAAATCTTCTAATGGTTTTTGTACTTCTTGGAAAGAAGTGGCTTCGTAGAGGTAAGCTGGATTGTAGTAGTAGGTATCACGGTGGCGAGAGTAAAAATACTCATCAGCTTGCCCATAATAGGTTCCGATTTCAGCTGTAAAGCCTAGTTCTTCGATTAGTTCTCTCTTCAGTGCTTCTTGATGGTCTTCGCCTGCTTCAATCTCTCCGCCTGGCAAGAACCAAGCCCCATTAGGAGCTTGAACTAGAACGATTTGTTTTTTTTCTGCATCAGGAATAACTACGTAAACACCATAGCGGGGCTGGTAGGTTACATTCTCTTTTTTTTCACCAAAAGTTGGGTTTGCCATTACATTTTCCTCATTCTCTAGTATCTTTATTATTATCATAATGGACGAGGGGCAAGCTGTCAAGAATAAACAGTTATTTTAGTAAAAAAAGGTGCAGAAATTGATAGACTTCCTGCACCTGTTAGATCGTTTTATTCTTCTTTTTCAGAAGCAATCTCTTCTGTTTTTTCAGTTTTTTTGGCAGATTTGATTTGAATCTTACCATTGCTTGTCATGACTGCCTTGAGGTCTTTTTCACTTGGGTTTTCAAGGTAGTAGTCTGTGATAGCATCCTCGATATAGTCTTGAATAGTACGGCGGAGTGGGCGTGCCCCCATTTTTGGATCATAACCTAGATCAACCAACTTTTCCTTGACCTTGTCTGTCACATCGAGGTGGATGTTGTTGCTAGAGAGGCGTTTGTTGACATCTGCCAGCATGAGTTCGACGATTTGGAGAAGGTTGTCCTTGCTGAGAGATTTAAATTCGATGATGCCGTCAAAACGATTCATAAACTCAGGACTAAAGAAGTTGCCGAGTTCCCCGAGAACAGAGTTGGTTCGACCTTCACGAGCAGCTCCAAAACCAACGCTGGCTTCGGCCTTACCAGTACCCGCATTTGAGGTCATGATAATGATGGCATCCTTAAAGCTAACTGTTCGTCCTTGCCCATCAGTCAAACGACCATCGTCCAAGACTTGGAGGAACATGTGCATCACATCTGGGTGGGCTTTTTCAACTTCATCGAGAAGGATGAGAGAGTAAGGATTGCGACGAACTTTTTCCGTTAACTGACCAGCTTCATCGTAGCCGACATAGCCTGGAGGGGCTCCGACTAACTTAGCCACGCTGTGTTTTTCCATGTATTCACTCATATCAAAGCGAATCATGCTGTCAGCAGAACCAAAGAGCTCAATGGCTAGTTGTTTGGAAAGTTCTGTCTTACCGACACCAGTTGGTCCGACAAAGAGGAAACTTCCGATTGGGCGGTTGGGAGTACCAAGTCCAACACGATTACGACGGATGGCCTTGGCAATCTTATCGACAGCTTCATCTTGTCCAATGACATGAGCTTTGAGGTCGTCTGCTAGATGGATAAGCTGAGACTGTTCTTTTTCTTTGAGTTCTCCAACAGGAATATTGGTTTTCTGCTCAATGATATGTTCAATGGTTTTCTCGCTGATAATTGGAGTATCCTGATCGGTCACCTTGTTCTTTTGCATTTCCTTGTACTTGGCAATCTGGTCACGGAAGTAGGCGGCCTTTTCAAAATCTTCCTCTCGTGTAGCTTGAGCCTTGAGATTCTCAGCTTCAATTAAACGTTGGTCAATTACTTTAGGATCAACAAAGTTCAGCGTTAGATTCATCTTAGAACCAGCTTCATCCAAAAGGTCAATAGCCTTGTCAGGCAAGAAGCGGTCTTGGATATAGCGATTGGAAAGAGTAGCAGCTGCTTCGATAGCAGCATCAGTATACTTGACGTGATGGTAGTCTTCGTATTTCTTTTGAATCCCTTTTAGGATGATAATGGTTTCTTTAACAGTTGGTTCATCTACCTTGACAGGCTGCATACGGCGCTCTAGAGCAGCATCTTTTTCAATGATACGGTATTCATTGAGAGTAGTGGCACCGACCAGTTGCAATTCACCACGGGCAAGGGCAGGTTTGAGGATATTTCCAGCATCCATATTGCCATCGCCAGCAGATCCCGCACCGACAATTTCATGGATTTCATCGATAAAGAGAATAATATCCTCACGTTTGCGAATCTCTTCCATGAGTTTTTGCATACGCTCTTCAAATTGGCCTCGGATACCCGTTCCTTGAACTAGACTGACCACATCCAGACGGATGACCTGCTTACCTTGGAGTTTATGGGGAACATCGCCATCGACAATCTTCTGAGCTAGACCTTCAACAACGGCTGTTTTACCAACACCTGGTTCTCCGATTAGGACAGGATTGTTTTTTGTTCGACGGTTGAGGATTTCGATAACACGGATAATCTCCTCATCTCGACCGATAACAGGGTCAATATCCCCACGACGGGCAATCTCAGTTACGTTGATACCATATTCCTCTAGGAGTCCTCTTTCTTGGCTAGGAGGTGTTTGAAGTGGGCCGCGGTTTTGAGGTCCATAACCCCCATTTCCACCGTGACCATCACCTGATTGAGTGGGAGGGATGTTATTAGAAGAAGGTCTGAAATTGTTCAAATCATTGAAAAAGTCTCCGAAAGGATCAAAGTCACGATTGTTTAGGTCAGTCATTCCTTTAAAGAGGGTATTGTTTGGGTCTGTTTTGATAATTTTATAGCAATTTTGACAGAGATCAATTTGCTTTTGCTGTCCATTGATATTGGTATACAGATGAATTGTTGAGTCGTTTATTTTACAGTTTTGACAGAGCATACATCTACCTCATTTCATTCTTATCCTTGGCCTAAGAAAAAGGTCAAGAATAGTCAAAGTTTTATACTCTCATTATAGCATGATTAAGGTGTAAAGCAAGTAAAAAGATTGGGAAGTGGTCGTTTTTAAAAAAAGGATTCATGGAGAATCAAGCAACATTGAAGGTAAGAAAAAATCCCATTTGCAGGGACAAAAAGGATTCTCGTTCATCAGTCAGGTTTTCCCTGCTGCTTTTTTATTAGTAAAGGAGTTCGTAGATCTCCATTGCAATCAAATCAATGCTATCAAAGGTATAAGTTTCACGAGCTTCTACATCGCGAAGGGTGAAGAGTGATCCGTTTTCTTCGTCATGGCTGTATGCAACTTCTGCGACAACAACACCTTCACGTTCAAAATTACGTTTTAGATTTCCGCCATCTTTTGTCATAGCTTCTAGGCGGTTGATGATTCTAACCAAATGTGATTCCATTATGATTCTCCTCCATTTCTTATCGTTACTATTTTACCATAAACCACGGGGACTTGACTAGAAAAAACTAAGATTTCTCGCTATTTCTCTTTTGCATAAAATTATTGGTGAAAATTAGTGAAAAAATATTGAATTTTAATTCAAAATATGTTATAATCATACAATCTGATATTTAGAAAGCTGAGTTTATATGAATTTTTCCTTTTTACCAAAGTATTTACCTTATTTTAATTACGGAGCTCTTATCACTGTAGTGATTTCAATTCTGGTAGTCTTTTTCGGTACCATTCTAGGTGTCTTATTGGCCTTTGCTCAACGATCACGTTTTAAACCTCTTGTCTGGTTTGCGAATATCTATGTATGGATTTTCCGAGGTACTCCGATGATGGTTCAGATTATGATTGCCTTTGCTCTTATGCATATCAATGCTCCGACTATTCAAGTGGGAATTTTAGGTGTGGACCTTTCTCGTTTGATTCCAGGTATTCTGATTATCTCGATGAATAGTGGTGCCTATGTGTCTGAAACCGTTCGTGCAGGGATCAATGCAGTTCCTAAAGGACAATTGGAGGCGGCTTATTCCTTGGGTATTCGTCCCAAAAATGCTATGCGTTATGTCATTTTGCCACAGGCAATCAAGAATATTTTACCAGCATTGGGAAATGAATTTATCATCATTATCAAGGATAGTTCCCTCTTGTCTGCGATTGGGGTGATGGAGTTGTGGAATGGTGCAACGACAGTAGCAACAACAACTTATTTACCATTGACTCCCCTTTTATTTGCAGCCTTTTACTACTTGATTATGACCTCTGTTTTGACAGTGGCGTTGAAAGCATTTGAAAAACATATTGGACAAGGAGACAAGAAATAATGACAGAAACCTTGATTAAAATTGAAGAACTACATAAATCTTTTGGGAAAAATGAAGTTTTAAAAGGCATCAATCTTGAGATTAAACGTGGAGAAGTTGTGGTCATTATCGGTCCGTCAGGTAGCGGGAAATCAACTCTCCTTCGTTCGATGAATCTTCTCGAGGAAGCAAGTAAGGGAAAGGTTATCTTTGAAGGTGTCGATATTACGGATAAGAAAAATGACCTTTTTGCCATGCGTGAAAAGATGGGCATGGTATTCCAACAATTCAACCTCTTTCCCAATATGACGGTGATGGAAAATATCACCTTGTCACCAATAAAAACCAAAGGAGAAAGCAAGGAAGTAGCGGAGAAAAGAGCCCAAGAACTGCTAGAAAAAGTTGGTCTACCAGATAAGGCAAAGGCCTATCCACAGAGTTTGTCAGGTGGGCAGCAACAACGGATTGCCATTGCACGTGGTTTGGCTATGGAACCAGATGTTTTGCTCTTTGATGAACCGACTTCAGCCCTAGACCCTGAGATGGTTGGGGAAGTTCTAGCTGTTATGCAAGACCTTGCCAAGTCGGGGATGACCATGGTGATTGTGACGCATGAAATGGGCTTTGCGCGTGAGGTAGCAGACCGTGTCATCTTTATGGCGGATGGAGTTGTTGTCGAAGATGGAAGGCCAGAGGAGATTTTTGACCAAACCCAAGAACAACGGACCAAGGATTTTTTGAGTAAGGTTTTGTAAAGAGAAGATTTTAATTCACTAACAACCTGATAAACTAGTAACTTCAAATTAGAAGAAAGCATTTAATTTGACTTTAAACTACACGAAAATTATAGGAGAATCAAATATGGATTTTGAAAATCTATTTCCTAAAATTGTATTTAACACACTTATGAATCAGTTTGAGATTCCGAGTGACTCTAAATGTATATGTCTTTCAGGTAAACTTTATAAAAACTGTTGTAAAGTCTATGTTGATTCTCTTAACGAAACTACAAGAGATTACGAAGCAATTAGTAAAAAGAATGGATTGAAGAGATTTCAGAATGCAAAACAAAGAACTGATAAACGAAGTGCGCCAAATATCTTAGGGGAAAAGATTGAAAAACGAGCTCGCAAAAAATTATCATTTTGCTTTATCAGAGAACTATTTGAGGAAGATAATATTTCTATGAATTGTTCGTCTAAAATTATTAAGGCACATACAATAGCAGAGAAAAATTTAAAGAAATTACAAACAGAGACAGAGGAGTTGTATACTTTCAATGATCATGCTTTTGTTGAGGAATTCGATATTGAGCATGTTGATTTATTTTATAAGAAAATAAATCCAACAACTGCAAGTAAGTATACAATGTTTTGTGGTAATCATGATAATTTAATTTTTTCAGATATTGAGAATGATAATAAGGTTTTTTTCAAAAAAGAAAAAGAGTATATAGAGGCGTTAGAATATTCAATAAAAGCTGCTTCTTTTGAACTATACTATAAATTGTTGCAGATTTTTTATCTAGCTGAGTATTTTATAGAAATGAAAGAAATTTATAACTCAGATTTTATTAGAGCATATAAAAGTGAAATAGACTATTATTGTGTGTTTAAAAAATATTTAAAACGATTATTAATTGATTACAAAGAATATACAACTTATGGTAAAATTAATATAAATTTTAAATATGATATTAGGCATTTACAAACTTCAAAGATTGGATTCTCGTTATCGGAGTGTATGACGGATGATTGCGATGAAGTTGTTTTTGTTAATGTATTTAACAATGAGAATGCTTATGTTGTATTATCCACTTATGGTGATTTTGGTAAAAAAATTGAAGACTATGAATTAATAGAGTTTATATTGATTAATTCTACCAATATATTCTTTAATAAAGAATTTTTTGAAAATCTATCAAGAGAAGAGAAAAGTTCCCTATTTAAAATTAGAAGAGGATTAAATAATTTTGAAGATGGAATCAATTTATTAAGCGTTTTAAGAAAATTACTAAACTATTAAAGAAAAGCTCGATAAGAGCTTTTTCTTATAGTTTCAAACTATAAGGTCTATTAGTCAAGAAGTGTTAGAATGCCAAGGTATTTTTTGATATAATAGAAGATATTTGATAGAAAAGAGAAGAAATATGGCTCAGATTATTGATGGGAAGGCTCTTGCAGCTAAGTTACAAGGACAGTTGGCTGAAAAGACTGCTAAACTAAAAGAAGAAACAGGTCTAGTTCCAGGCTTGGTGGTGATTTTGGTTGGGGACAATCCTGCCAGTCAAGTCTACGTTCGCAACAAGGAACGGTCAGCTCTTGCTGCTGGCTTCCGTAGTGAAGTTGTGCGAGTTCCAGAGACCATTACCCAAGCGGAATTGTTGGATTTGATTGCCAAATACAATCAAGATCCAGCTTGGCACGGGATTTTGGTTCAGTTGCCTTTGCCAAAACATATTGATGAAGAGGCAGTTTTATTCGCCATTGACCCCGAAAAAGACGTGGATGGTTTCCATCCCCTAAACATGGGGCGTCTTTGGTCTGGCCATCCAGTTATGATTCCTTCAACACCTGCAGGAATTATGGAGATGTTTCATGAATATGGGATTGACCTGGAAGGTAAAAATGCGGTTGTTATTGGTCGCTCAAATATCGTTGGAAAACCGATGGCTCAGCTTCTTTTAGCTAAGAATGCGACTGTGACCTTGACCCACTCACGGACCCATCATCTTGCCAAGGTGGCTGCTAAGGCAGATATTCTGGTGGTCGCAATCGGTCGCGCTAAGTTTGTGACTGCTGACTTTGTCAAACCGGGAGCGGTTGTCATTGACGTTGGGATGAACCGAGATGAAAATGGCAAGCTTTGTGGAGATGTTGACTTTGATGCTGTTGCGCCACTTGCCAGTCATATCACACCTGTACCTGGTGGAGTTGGTCCTATGACCATTACTATGCTGATGGAGCAAACCTATCAGGCAGCTCTTCGTACACTGAACAAGGACTAGGAAGATGAAATTCATATTTGACCTGGATGGGACACTATCTTTTGACTACATGACCATAGATGAGGAGATTCAGCAGGTTGTTTTAAAGGCTGAAGATTATGGGCATGAGGTTGTGTTTGCCTCAGCTCGCTCTTATCGGGACTGCTTGGGTTTATTAGGTCCTGAACTCAGTCAGCGCTTGGTTATAGGTTTGAATGGAGGCGTAGCTTACCATCTGGGACAGGCTATCTATGAAAGGAATCTCGATGCTAGAGTTTATCAGGCGCTAGTGGATTATTGCCAGACTTATAATCTCCCTTTCTTTGTAGATGATTGCTTTGACTATAGTGGTCAGATTGTAGAGATGATTCCATTTATTTCCAGTGTGGATCCTCTAAAGGTAGCTCGTTATCAGAAACTCGAGGACTTGGGTACTCCGATTAAGGTAGTCGTTTATATGGGCGACCACGAGGAGTTGCTTGATGATCTGCTTGGTCAGTTAGAAAGACTAGGACAAGCTCATCTGTCTTATCATGCGCATGAAAAGTGCCTTTATGTTAATCCCTTGGATACTCATAAGGCGACAACTGTTGAAAAATTATGCGGGGAGGACTTCATCGCCTTTGGAAATGACCAAAACGATATTGACCTGTTTAAAACCTCTCTCTATTCTATTCAGATAGGAGATTTTGCTGGTCTTACTCCATATGCAGATGAAACGTTAGAGATAAAAGGAGCTCCTTCTCCAGCAGTGGCAGCTAAAATCTTACAGACCTTTGCGGAATTTAAGGGAAAATAGTGTAGAAGGAGGTCTGAACCTCCTTTTGTAGTATAATGGAGTGAGGTGATTAGATGATTTTAAAAATTTATAATGGAGAATATAGTTTACAATGGGATGGAATATACTACTTAGCACTAATTGATTATCCAAATATTCAAGAGTGGGAATTAGAAAAAATTGCTAAATTTATAGCTTACGAAAAACTTCATAAACGTCAAACAAGTATCGAGTGTACTGATTCTTGTTTAAAAAAAGAGATTTTAGATTACCTCTGTCAGCATCCCTTTCTGCCACCATTTACCCCTACAGATAAAAGAGTAGCCTCGACTTATGACCTACATAAGAGGTTAGTGACTTCAGACTACTGTAGTCATACTACGACTATAGATGCAGCGATTTCTATTTTTAAAACTGGTCAGCTTTTATCTGCTGTGAAAGCCTTTGGGCGAGATGCTGAGGAGTTGGTTTTGGATAGTCGAAATGCTGCATCTGATCCGATAGATTATTTTGACTATGTCATGTTAGGGTGGTCAAATACAAGTTCTGGTTATCGATTGGCGATGGAGCGTTTATTAGGTCGAGCTCCTTCAGAGGAAGAATTACAAGACAAGTTTATTCCTGGAGTAAGTTTTCATTTTATCTATACAGATTTGATTAAAGTTCCTGGTTATATTTTTGATGGTTACCATGTTGCAAAAATTAAGAACATACTGAATTTATTAAGTGAGTTGTATATTTGCATTATTCCAACTCATAATAAGAGTCAATTTGAAAATATTATTCCAACTAAAATACAAGATAGGGTGCATTATCTTGACTATGCTGGAGAAGACTTAGAAGAGTGGACTAAGAAAGTCTATCAAGTTGTTTTAAAACAATCAGATAAAGGATAGTTGAGGAAAAAACGATGAAAGTGATTGATCAAGCTTTATTAGAAAAAGTCATTATTGAACGTTCTCGTCACAGCCATAAGGGAGATTACGGTCGTCTGCTCTTGCTGGGAGGAACCTATCCTTATGGGGGAGCTATTATCATGTCAGCCATTGCAGCTGTTAAAAGTGGGGCTGGTTTGGTGACTGTCGGGACGGATCAGGAGAATATCCCAGCTCTGCATAGCCATTTACCTGAAGCCATGGCTTTTTCTCTAAAGGATAAAGGATTACTAAAGGAACAGATAGAGAAGGCAGAAGCTGTCTTGCTAGGTCCAGGTTTGCGAGAGGAAGCATTCGGAGAAGAACTCGTAAAACAGGTCTTTGACAGCCTCAGAGAAGACCAGATTTTGATTGCAGATGGAGGTGCTTTGGGCATCTTAGCAAACGGCCAGTTACCATTTCCTTCTAGTCAGGTCATCCTAACTCCCCACCAAAAGGAATGGGAAAGACTGTCTGGAATAGTTCTTGACCATCAAAATACAGAGGCGACTGCTAGGGCTCTTTCTGCTTTTCCTCAAGGAACGATTCTAGTCGAGAAAGGTCCGGCAACTCGTATCTGGCAAGCTGGTCAGCCTGAATATTATCAGTTACAGGTTGGAGGCCCCTATCAAGCAACTGGTGGAATGGGAGATACGCTTGCTGGGATGATTGCAGGTTTTGCAGGTCAGTTTCACCAAGTCAGCCTCTATGAAAGAGTGGTGGTAGCGACACACCTTCATTCAGCTATTGCGCAAGAACTTGCTCAAGAAAACTACCTTGTCTTGCCAACAGAAATTAGCAAGCTACTCCCAAAAGCAATGAAAAAAATATCTCAAAAAGGCAGCTAATACCTTGGTTGTCTTTTTATGTTGATGTAGCTTTGTTGATAAGGTTTTCAAATACCTCAGAACCAGCGACCAATTGCTGAACTTGCGTGAAATTCTCTCTTTTAAGGTCTTGATTTTTACTCAAACTCGCAATTAAAGCGAGATTGTTATCAAAGTTGAGGGGTGTCAAATCATGCTTTTTTTGATATAATTTTTAATGATGAATGCGAGAAATGATCGGTATGTGGTCGTTGATTTAGAGGCGACCAGCACCGGAAGCAAGGCAAAAATTATTCAAGTAGGCATTGTGGTGATTGAGAATGGTGACATCATCGATCAGTATGCGACTGATGTCAATCCCCACGAACCCTTGGATTCTCATATCAAAGAATTAACGGGTCTGACCGATCAGCGTTTGGCTGCGGCACCAGAATTTTCTCAGGTGGCTGGAAAAATTTTTGAATTGGTTAAGGACGGTATTTTTGTTGCGCACAATGTACAGTTTGATGCCAACCTTCTTGCAGAATTCCTCTTTTTTGAAGGATATGAATTGCGCACACCGCGGGTGGATACAGTTGAGCTTGCCCAGGTTCTGTATCCTCAGTTTGAAAAGTATAACTTAGGTATCCTTTGTCAAGAGTTGGGCATTGAGCTGGAACATGCCCATACTGCCCTGTCAGATGCTCAGGCAACAGCTGAACTCTTGCTTTACATGCGTCAAAAACTTTTTGAGCTACCTAAAGGGCTTTTAGAAAGCTTATTAAACCTTGCAGCCAACCTTCTCTATGAAAGTTATCTGGTGATTGAGGAGGTCTATCAGCAACAATCTCTCTTATCTTCGCCCGACTTGATGGAACTTCATGGGCTTTTCCTCAGAAAGGAAAGCAAAGCTTTAGTCCCACGAAAGTTATCCAAAGACTTTGCTAAAAACATTTCTTTATTGGGGCTGGAGGAGCGACCGCAACAGTTGGAATTTGCGGAGAAGATTGAGCAATTATTGGAAGAACACCAGATTTCTTTTATCCAAGCCCAAACGGGACTGGGCAAGACTTATGGTTATCTCCTCCCAGCTTTGAATTTTGAGAGTCAAGCAGGTATCCTAGTGAGTGTTCCGACCAAAATTCTTCAAAATCAAATCATGCAAGAAGAAGGTCAGCGCTTAAAAGAGGTCTTCCATCTGGAGATTCATAGTCTCAAGGGGCCTCAAAATTACTTGAAATTGGATGCTTTTCACCGAGTCCTCCATCGACCGGAGTCCAATCGCCTTTTCACACGCTTTAAAATGCAGTTGCTTATCTGGCTAACAGAGACAGAGACAGGTGATTTGGACGAAATCGGGCAACTTTATCGCTACCAGCACTTTCTGCCAGAACTAGTCCACGATGGCAAGCTTTCAAAGAAAAGTTTATTTGCTACAGAGGATTTTTGGAAACGAGGGCAGGAAAAGGCCAAGACCAGTCGTATTCTCTTGACCAATCATGCCTATCTGGTCACTCGTTTGGAAGACAATCCAGAGTTTGTCGACAACCGTTTGGTGATTTTGGATGAAGCTCAAAAAATGCTGCTAGCTCTCGAAAATCTAGCCCAGCAGGCTTATCGTCTTGAGGATCTTGTAACCCAGCTTGATAAGTCCTTGGAGACAGAGGAAGATTTGGTTCAGAAGCGCTTGCTTGAGAGTATTAGCTTTGAATGTCGTTACTTGATGGAGCACTATCAGTCAGGTCTGAAGAATGGAAAGTGGTTGAATTCTCTCGAACAGTTGCGCCAACATTTTTCGGAGCTAGCTCTCCCAGAGTATAGAGAGATTGCAAACTTTTTCACGTCGGACCGTGAATTTTGGCTTGCTACAGCAGAGAAATCGAGCAAGGATGTCTTGATTTGTTCAAGCAAAAAAGGCCGCTTTATACTAGCGGATTTATTGCCAGAAGATTGTAGGCTCCTAGGAGTATCGGCCACTCTTGAAATCAGCAATCGGGTTTCCTTAGCAGATTTGTTGGGATTTCCAGATGCTCCGCTTGTTAGGCTTGATGTAGCAAAGCAGGAGCAACAAGAAGTCTTTCTAGTCAATGACTTTCCTCTTGTGACAGAAGTTCCGCCTTTTGACTATGCTAGTGAAGTGGCTTCTGTTATCCGAAGGTTACAAGCCTTTCAAGAACCCTTATTGGTTTTGTTTACTTCAAAAGAGATGTTGCTGGCAGTTTCAGACTTGCTCGACCAACCGCATCTAGCTCAGTATAAAAATGGGGAACCAAGCCAACTGAAAAAACGTTTTGAAAAAGGCGAACGCCAGATCTTGCTTGGAACAGGTAGTTTCTGGGAAGGGGTTGATTTTTCAACCCATCCTTGCGTGATCCAAGTGATTCCGAGATTGCCTTTCCAAAATCCCCAAGAACCTTTAACCAAAAAATTAAACCAAGAACTGCGCCAAGAAGGGAAAAATCCCTTTTATGATTATCAGTTGCCGATGGCTATCATTCGGCTAAAACAAGCCCTGGGTCGTACTGTTAGACGGCCCAACCAAGGTTCGGTTGCTGTAATCTTAGACAGCCGTGTCGTCAGCAAGCGCTATGGCAAACAAATCGCCCAAACCTTGTCAAAAGAAAGGGCTGTTCGGGTCCTTGATAGAGAACAGCTAGAGCCTGCTGTAGCTGATTTTTTCCAATCCCGTCGCAATAGAATGAAAGAAAAATCCAAGAAAGAGAAAAGGTAAAAAATATGAAACGTTCCTTCGACTCACGAGTCGATTATAGCCTCCTCCTACCAGTGTTTTGTTTACTGGTGATTGGAGTAGTGGCCATTTATATAGCAGTTAGTCATGACTATCCCAATAATGTACTTCCAATACTAGGCCAGCAAATCGCTTGGATTTCCTTGGGCCTTGTCATTGGTTTTGTGGTCATGTTCTTCAATACCGAGTTTTTATGGAAGGTGACTCCCTATCTTTATGGTCTAGGGCTAGCTTTGATGGTCCTACCTCTTGTTTTCTACAATCCGAGTTTGGTAGCTTCTACAGGTGCCAAAAACTGGGTATCAATTGGTGGAACGACACTCTTTCAGCCATCGGAGTTCATGAAGATTTCCTATATCTTGATGTTGGCTCGAGTCATCGTACAATTCACTCAAAAACACAAGGAATGGCGACGAACTATTCCCTTGGATTTCCTATTGATTGGTTGGATGATCGCCTTTACCATCCCAGTCTTGATCCTCTTAGCCCTACAAAGTGACTTAGGGACTGCCTTGGTCTTTGTAGCTATTTTTGCAGGCATGGTTCTCCTTTCAGGTGTTTCGTGGAAGATTATCATCCCTGTTTTTGCGACAGGAGTGACTGCAGTTGCAGGCTTCATGGCCATCTTTATAAGCAAGGATGGACGTGCCTTCTTGCATCAGATTGGAATGCCAACCTACCAGATCAACCGCATCTTGGCTTGGCTCAATCCCTTTGACTTCGCGCAAACAACGACTTACCAACAGGCGCAGGGACAAATTGCGATTGGAAGTGGTGGCTTGTTTGGACAAGGTTTTAATGTGTCCAATCTCCTCATTCCAGTACGTGAGAGTGATATGATTTTCACGGTGATTGCTGAGGATTTTGGCTTCATTGGTTCGGTCTTTGTCGTTGCCTTGTACTTACTTCTCATCTATCGGATGTTGAAGATTACTCTCAGGTCAAATAACCAGTTCTACACCTACATTTCGACTGGTTTTATCATGATGTTGCTCTTCCATATCTTTGAAAATATCGGTGCCGTGACAGGCTTACTTCCTTTGACAGGGATTCCTCTGCCTTTCATTTCTCAAGGGGGCTCCGCAATTATTAGCAACCTCATTGGTGTCGGTCTCCTCTTATCTATGAGTTACCAGACCAACCTAGCGGAGGAGAAAAGTGGAAAAGTTCCATTCAAACGAAAGAAAGTCGTCCTAAAACAAATCAAATAAGGAGGCCACTATGTCAAAAGTAGCAGTTATTTTAGCCCAGGGTTTTGAAGAAATTGAAGCCTTGACAGTAGTTGATGTCTTGCGTCGAGCAAACATTTCATGCGATATGGTAGGATTTGAAGAGCAGGTGGCAGGATCACATGGCATTCAGGTAAAAGCCGACCGTATCTTTGATGGTGATTTGTCCGACTATGACTTGCTAGTTCTTCCAGGAGGCATGCCAGGCTCAGCTCACCTACGGGATAATCAAGCCCTCATTTCTGAGATTAAAGCCTTTGACCAAGCTGGAAAGAAAATTGCAGCCATCTGTGCAGCTCCAATCGCCCTCCATCAAGCAGGTGTTTTGAAAGAAAAGTACTTCACCTGTTATGACGGTGTTCAGGAGAACATCAGTGATGGAATTTATCAAAAGCAAACAGTGGTTGTGGATGGCAATCTAACAACCAGCCGAGGACCGTCAACTGCCCTTGCCTTTGCCTATGAGTTGGTAGAGCAATTGGGAGGAGATGCTGAAAGTTTACGAGACGGCATGCTCTATCGAGATGTCTTTGGAAATCAACAGTAAGACGAGAGTTCGGCTCTCGTTTTTGCTTGGAAAAATCTAGGAAATCATCGCTTTTTTCATAAAAAAATGGTATAATGAAGGGTATGAAATATCACGACTATATATGGGATTTAGGTGGTACCCTATTGGATAATTATGAGACTTCTACAGCAGCCTTTGTAGAAACCTTAGCCCAATACGGAATAGAGCAAGAACACGACCGTGTTTACGAAGCCTTGAAGGTTTCGACAGCTTTTGCCATCGAGAAGTTTGCCCCAAACATCGAGGATTTTTTAGAAAACTACAAAGAAAATGAAGCGCGTGAGCTAGAGCACCCAGTCTTGTTTGAGGGAATTCCTGAGTTACTCAAAGACATCTCTGACAAGGGTGGTCGTCATTTTTTGGTTTCTCATCGAAATGACCAAGTGCTAGAACTTCTTGCCAAGACCCAGATAGCGAACTACTTCACAGAAGTAGTGACTGCCAGTTCTGGCTTTAAACGGAAACCAGATCCTGAGTCCATGATTTATTTACGTGATAAATATCATATTACATCTGGTTTGGTCATTGGTGACAGAAATATTGATGTAGAAGCAGGTAAAGCTGCTGGCTTAGATGCCTATCTTTTTAATAACGTTGCGACATTGAGACAAGCAATAGACATGTAAGAAAAGGGAAAAAATGACAGAAGAAATCAAAAATCAACAGGCACAGGATTACGATGCCAGTCAAATTCAAGTTTTGGAGGGCCTGGAAGCCGTTCGTATGCGTCCAGGTATGTATATTGGATCGACTTCAAAAGAAGGTCTTCACCATCTAGTCTGGGAAATCGTTGATAATTCAATTGATGAAGCCCTGGCTGGATTTGCCAGTCATATCCAAGTCTTTATTGAGCCAGATAATTCCATCACTGTTGTGGATGATGGTCGTGGAATTCCTGTTGACATTCAGGAAAAGACAGGACGTCCCGCTGTTGAGACCGTCTTTACAGTTCTTCACGCTGGAGGAAAATTCGGCGGTGGTGGATACAAGGTTTCAGGTGGTCTCCATGGGGTGGGTTCATCCGTAGTAAACGCCCTTTCTACTCAACTAGATGTTCATGTCCACAAAAACGGTAAGATTCATTACCAAGAATACCGTCGTGGTCATGTTGTTGCTGATCTTGAGGTGGTTGGAGATACGGATAAAACGGGAACAACTGTTCACTTTACACCAGATCCAGAGATTTTTACAGAAACAACGACCTTTGATTTTGACAAATTAAACAAACGTATTCAAGAACTAGCCTTTTTGAACCGAGGTCTTCGAATCTCCATCACAGATAAGCGTGAAGGTCTCGAACAGACTAAACATTACCACTATGAGGGTGGGATTGCTAGCTACGTTGAATATATCAACGAGAACAAGGATGTTATCTTTGATACACCAATCTACACAGACGGTGAGATGGATGATATCACAGTTGAAGTAGCCATGCAGTACACAACTGGTTACCACGAAAACGTCATGAGTTTCGCCAATAACATTCACACCCATGAAGGTGGTACGCATGAGCAAGGTTTCCGTACAGCGCTGACACGTGTTATCAATGATTATGCTCGCAAAAATAAATTGCTAAAAGACAATGAAGATAACCTAACAGGGGAAGATGTCCGCGAAGGTTTGACAGCAGTTATCTCAGTTAAGCATCCAAATCCGCAGTTTGAAGGACAAACCAAGACCAAACTGGGGAATAGTGAAGTAGTTAAGATTACCAATCGCCTCTTCAGTGATGCCTTTTCTGATTTTCTCATGGAAAATCCACAGATTGCTAAGCGCATCGTGGAAAAAGGGATCTTGGCTGCCAAGGCTCGTGTAGCTGCCAAGCGTGCGCGTGAAGTCACTCGCAAGAAATCTGGCTTGGAAATTTCCAATCTGCCAGGAAAACTAGCGGATTGTTCTTCGAACAATCCTGCGGAAACAGAACTCTTTATCGTTGAGGGAGACTCAGCTGGTGGGTCAGCTAAATCTGGTCGTAACCGTGAATTCCAAGCTATCTTGCCAATTCGTGGTAAGATCTTGAACGTTGAAAAAGCTAGCATGGATAAAATCCTTGCAAACGAAGAAATTCGGAGTCTCTTCACGGCTATGGGAACAGGATTTGGTGCAGAATTTGATGTCACTAAGGCTCGTTACCAAAAACTCGTTTTGATGACCGATGCCGATGTTGATGGAGCCCACATTCGAACCCTCTTGTTAACCTTGATTTACCGCTACATGAAACCAATCTTAGAAGCTGGTTATGTTTATATTGCCCAGCCACCGATTTATGGGGTTAAAGTCGGAAGTGAGATTAAAGAATACATCCAGCCAGGTGCAGATCAAGAAATTAAACTCCAAGAAGCCTTAGCACGTCATAGTGAAGGGCGTTCAAAACCAACCATCCAACGTTATAAAGGTTTGGGAGAAATGGATGACCACCAATTGTGGGAAACAACCATGGATCCAGAACATCGCTTGATGGCGCGTGTTTCGGTAGATGATGCTGCCGAAGCAGATAAAATCTTTGATATGTTGATGGGTGACCGAGTTGAACCTCGCCGTGAATTTATCGAAGAAAATGCCGTTTACAGTACCCTTGACGTCTAAAAAATGTGGGAAATAGTTCCCATGACCTAAAAAATATGATATAATCAATACGATTGTTTCTAGTATAAAAGGAGTTTGATATGTCTAATGGACAACTAATTTATCTAATGGTTGCGATTGCAGTCATTTTGATTCTGGCTTATGTAGCGGCAATCTTCCTACGTAAGCGTAATGTAAGTAGATTGACGGCCCTCGAAGAAAGAAAAGAAGAACTCTACAACCTTCCTGTAAATGATGAGGTTGAAGCGGTTAAAAACATGCACTTGATTGGTCAAAGTCAGGTAACCTTCCGTGAATGGAATCAAAAATGGGTTGATTTATCCCTTAACTCATTTGCTGATATTGAAAATAACCTGTTTGAGGCTGAAGGCTACAATAATTCTTTTCGCTTTTTCAAAGCGACTCACCAAATCGATCAAATCGAAAGTCAAATTGATTTAATTGAAGAAGACATTGCGGCGATTCGCAATGCGCTTTCAGAGCTTGAAAAACAAGAGTCTAAGAATAGCGGACGTGTTCTGCATGCTTTGGACTTATTTGAAAATCTGCAACATACCGTAGCAGAAAATTCGGAACAGTATGGTAAAGCCCTTCCTGAAATTGAGAAACAATTGGAAAATATCCAGTCAGAGTTTTCTCAATTTGTAACCTTGAACTCTTCAGGTGACCCAGTTGAAGCTGCAGCAATTCTTGATTCAACTGAAAATCATATTCTCGCTTTGACACATATCGTTGATCGTGTTCCATCTCTCGTGAAGACTTTGTCAACAGAACTTCCAGAACAATTGGAAGATTTGGAGGAAGGCTACCGTAAACTCTTGGATGCTAATTATCACTTCACTGAAACGGACATCGAGTCACGCTTCCAACTTTTACATGAATCCTTGAAAAATAATCAAGAAAACATCCGCCAGTTGGAATTGGATAATGCAGAGTATGAAAATACACAAATCCAAGAAGAGATTAATGCGCTCTACGATATCTTCACGCGTGAAATAGCTGCCCAAAAAGTCGTTGAAAGTCTCCTTTCAACGCTTCCAACCTACCTCAATCACTTGAAAGAAAATAATCAGGTTTTGGTTCAAGACCTTGAACGCTTGAATAAAACTTATCTTCTCCCAGAAAGTGATGGGAACCATGTCCGCCGTCTTCAAGCTGAATTGTCAGGGCTTGATACAGCGATCACAGAGGCAACTGAAGATCAGACAGAACCTACTCAAGCCTACTCGGTTTTAGAGGAGCAGCTTAGTTCACTTCAAAGTAATCTAAAAGACATTGAAGACGAACAAGTTTCTGTTAGTGAACGCCTAGCTCAAATCGAAAAAGATGACATCAATGCTCGTCAAAAAGCAAATGTCTATGTGAACCGTTTGCATACTATCAAACGTTACATGGAGAAGAGAAACTTGCCGGGTATTCCTCAAAGTTTCTTGAAACTTTTCTTTACTGCAAGCCATAACACAGAAGATCTGATGGCAGAGTTAGAACAAGCACAAGTTAATATTGAATCAGTTAAACGAATTCTTGAAATTGCGACCCATGACATGGAGGCTCTTGAAACAGAAACCTACAATATTGTTCAATACGCGACTTTGACGGAGCAACTCTTGCAGTATTCAAACCGTTACCGTTCATTTGATGAGCGTATCCAGCAAGCTTTCAATGAAGCACTTGAAATTTTTGAAAAAGAATTTGACTACAAGGCATCATTTGAGAAAATTTCTCAGGCCTTGGAAGTTGCAGAACCAGGAGTCACAAATCGCTTTGTTTCTTCTTATGAAAAAACACGTGAAGCGATTCGCTTCTAATACCTGAAAAGCTTAGATCATCTAGGCTTTTTATTATTTATTTCAAAAATAGAAGAATATCGATTTATCATTGAAATTATAGTTCTGATTTGATATGATGGAGGTATGAAGAAAAATAGAGAGAAGCGTGTTTCCCACGATAAAAAGAGAAATGTATTACTGGTTTTAGTAGGTATTTTAAGTCTTGCTATGCTCTGCCTAGGTGGCGTGATTGGTTACAAGATTTTGCAGAAACAGTCCTATGAACAGAAAATTGAAACCTTAAAAAATGAAAAAGATCAACAATTCAACGTAGGCAGTCAGAGAGACCATTTCCGAAAAGGTCAAGCTGAAGTGATTGTCTACTATCCTCTTCAAGGAGAGGAAGTCATTGAGCCTGTGAGAGAAAAAATCAACCAGGATATTAAAGAAAAGCTGGAAGATAAAGAAGATTTGGTCTTTTATTATACCGAGCAATTGGATTCTGTTTTAAAGGGAGTTGTTGCTCGTAATATCAGTAAGCAAGTTTACGATTTGTCTGCAGCAAAGGTTGAAGAAAAAGAAAAAACGTCTTTAGGAAAAGTTTTCTTGACTGAAGATGGGAAAACTTTTGATCTGAGTAAACTTTTCAAGGATGCTAGCAAGGCTAAGGAACTCCTGCTGAGACAAATCAAATCAACCCTAGAAGATAAGAAACTTGACCAGACAAAAATGGATCAGGTTCTAAAAAACTTCACAGACCAAGATTTGTCGTCATGGAGCTTTGATTATAAAGATAGTCAACTCATCCTTTATCCAGCTGACCAAGTGGAGACTCTGGAGGAAATTGCTTTACCAATATCCAGTTTCTTTGATGTGTTGGAGTCCTCTTATCTATTAGAAAAGGATGCTGAGCTTTACCAAGCTTACTTTGCTCAGAAAAATAAAAAAGTTGTAGCCTTGACCTTTGATGATGGTCCAAATCCATCTACAACTACGCAAGCTTTGGATACATTAGCTAAGTACAATGTAAAGGCGACTTTCTTTGTACTTGGTAAAAACATTGCTGGCAATGAAGATCTTCTGAAACGAATGAAATCAGAAGGACATGTTGTGGGAAACCATAGCTGGGATCATCCCGTTCTTTCCAAATTGTCTCTTGAAGATGCTAAAAAACAAATCACGGATACGGAAGATGCCTTGACCAAGGTTTTAGGTTCGAGTTCTAAACTTATGCGACCTCCTTACGGAGCGATTACAGATGATATTCGTAATAGTCTGGATTTGAGTTTTATCATGTGGAATGTAGATAGTTTGGACTGGAAGAGCAAGAATGAATCTGCTATTTTAACAGAGATTCAGCATCAAGTTCGTAATGGATCGATTGTTCTTATGCATGATATTCATAGCGCTACAGTTAATGCTCTTCCAAAGATTATAGAATATCTGAAAGAGCAAGGTTATACATTTGTGACTGTTCCGGAAATGCTTAATTCTCGCTTGAAAGCTCACGAAATGTATTATGACCGTGATCAATAATTGTTAAAATCTAAAGGAGCAAGTATTCTGATAATCAGGACTTTGTTTCTTTAGATTTTCTTCACATAGAAAGGAAAAACGATGAAATCTTACACCCTCAATAATGGAGTTTCAATTCCTGTTCTAGGATTTGGAACATGGAAGGCTGAAAATGGAGAGGTGGCTTACCAAGCTGTTTTAGAAGCTTTAAAGGCTGGTTATCGTCATATCGATACTGCGGCTATCTATCAAAATGAGGAGAGCGTTGGCCGTGCTATACGAGATAGCGGTATTCCACGTCAAGAAATCTTTGTAACGACCAAACTCTGGAATACCAATCACAGCTATGAAGAAGCTCGCCAAGCTTTTGAAGAATCAATGGAAAAACTGGGCTTGGATTATCTAGATTTGTACCTTATCCATTGGCCAAATCCAAAACTACTAAGAGAAAATGACGAATGGAAAACTCGCAATGCTGAAGTCTGGAGAGCGATGGAGGATCTTTACCAAGAAGGCAAAATCCGTGCTATCGGCGTTAGTAATTTCCTTCCCCATCATTTGGACGCCTTGCTTGAGACAGCAAGAGTCATTCCAGCGGTTAATCAGGTGCGCTTAGCGCCAGGGGTTTATCAAGAAGAAGTAGTTGCCTACTGTAGAGAGAAGGGAATTCTCCTAGAGGCTTGGGGGCCTTTTGGGCAAGGAGAGTTGTTTGATAAGAAAGAAGTCCAAGAAATTGCTGCAAAGCATGGGAAATCAGTAGCTCAAATCGCCTTGGCTTGGAGCTTGGCAGAAGAGTTTTTACCTCTACCCAAGTCAGTGACAGCCTCTCGCATCCAGAGCAATCTTGACTGTTTTGGGATTGAACTCAGTAAAGAAGAGCGAGAGGTCCTAAAGACTATCTCAGTGATTTCTGGCGCACCTCGTGTGGATGAGATGGATTTTTAGAAAGTAAGAAAAAGAATTGTAAATTTTCTCTCTTTCTGATATAATAATCAACAAGAAAGAAAGTCTTATGGCGTTCTTCAAGCGAGCTTGGGATAGTGGGAGCCAAGTAGGACAAGGTAAGGAACTGGCGCTTTCTGTTGTATTTTAAAAAACAATGAAGTAATAAATTAGGGTGGAACCGCGTTTCTGACGCCCCTAGGTCGCTTGACTTAGGAGTAAAGACACGGTTCTTTTTCGTGTTTACGGAGATATAGAATGGATATAACATATAAATTTTTAGATAATCCAAAAGAAATTAACCTTTCTATTGAAGGGTTTTCAGTCCTTTATGGTGATAATGGTGTTGGAAAAACTAGAATATTAAGAACATTAAGTTCAATTGCAAATTTAAAGAAAATAAGTTCAAGTGTTTTAGAATTATTAGAAAAAAATAATTTAGAATATATAAAAATTAATAATGAATCAATATTGAGCATATTTGATGGCGAGAATAGAGAAAATAAATTAGCTGATAACTTATATGATAATTTTATTAATGATCATTCAGATGCATTTAAAGATTTGTGTATTGTATTCTCTGAAATTATTAACCAAAATAGATTTGTGCCTTTTTTTCCAATTTCAAAATTTGTTGGATATAGCAGGAGATTAGAGAGAATATTAGAAAGAGGAACTAGAAGGAATCTATATCAGGAAATCAGCATGTTAATAAATGGGATTACACATTTATTACGAGAAATTGAAAGATCTGTTAGAAATATAGATATTGATGTTGAATTTGATATGGAATTGATTAATCTATCTAAAGATATCTTAGAGTATATCAGTTGGAATTTTGATAATTATAAATTTAAAAATAGTTTTAGAAGTGAAATCAGTGAGTCTCTAAATGAAAATTTCTTCTCTGAACCTTTATTTCAAAATAAAAATTCAAAATATATTTCTCCTGAATTGAGTGAGTTTAAAGCCGCGGAATCTCTTATGACACAAGAGCTTTTAATTGCCAAACAAAATTGTGCTAATTATAAATTAAAGTGTTCTTATGATGCTGAGGCCACAGAATATATCAAAGATATCACATATTATATAGAAAGATTAGCGTTACTTAATGACTTTTTGGCTAGATACTCTAACATTAAACTAGAAGTGAATATGGAAAATTACTCTAGTTTAATTGCAAAGAAAAACGGGGATGAAATTGAGTTGAGTTTTTTATCATCTGGAGAACAACGATTAATTACCCTACTAGCTAATTGTATTTTTAGTGATGAGAAGATTATTTTGATTGATGAACCGGAAATATCTCTTTCAATAAAAAATCAAAGTAAATTAATGCTTGATATGAGTAATATATTAAAGAAGGCTAATAAAACATTGATAATCGCTACTCATGCACCATATATATTTAAGGCGTGTAAAGAATTAGGATTTAATAGGGTTGAACTATAATGAGAAAAGATTCAAATATAGATATTAGCTTAGATACGATTATTGATCCGGAAATAGAGAATGAGTTAAGTACAAATTCTATTGTTATTTATGCTGAAGATCCAGAATTCTATAGATATTATGTGTCTCCAAGTTCGATGGTTAGCATGGAAAAGTTAGATTGTATTGAGGTCCGTAAGTTAGTTAAAAGAGCTACAAGTGGAGTGATAGGTATTGTGGATGGAGATTTTGATGATAGTTTTGAACATGAAAATTTATTTAAACTAGATTATTACTCTATTGAAAATGTGGTGTTAATTTACCATAAAGGAGTACAAAAATTAAAAGAAAAAACACTAGTTTATTTAGAGAATAATTTAGAAAAAAAATTTAGAATCGATCATACGAGTGATGGTGAAAATATCACAATTAGAAAATCTTCCAGAATAGATTCAAGATTTGATGATTATGTGAGAAGAAAAATAATAGATAAAGATAGTTATATTAGATATATGGACTTGAAAAATTTTGTTAATGGTTTTAGTAGTAAAAATTATCAAAGCACTCTACCAACACAAGTAAAATTTGAAGAATTGTTTTCACAAGACTCGTTCGAAAGATTTGTTGAAGTTTTTACTAAATTTTGTGGAGATACTGATGATATAATTATGGATTATCCGCAAATATTTGATTTTTCTTTTCGTACATAGTTATAATTAAAGAAATTTTTATTAATTAGCGTAAAAAAATTTCAACAGTTTCTTTGAAATTAGTAATTTATTCTTGTCTAGTATGATTGACTAGGCAGACTCGTGTCGCAAGTAATTTATAAAAAAAGGAGTAAATAATGTCTAAAAAATTGACTTTCCAGGAAATCATCCTTACTTTGCAACAATTTTGGAATGACCAAGGTTGTATGCTCATGCAGGCTTATGATAATGAAAAAGGTGCGGGAACAATGAGTCCTTACACTTTCCTTCGCGCTATCGGACCTGAGCCATGGAATGCGGCTTATGTAGAGCCATCACGTCGTCCTGCTGACGGTCGTTACGGGGAAAATCCTAACCGTCTTTACCAACACCACCAATTCCAAGTAGTTATGAAGCCTTCTCCATCAAACATCCAAGAACTTTACCTTGAGTCTTTGGAAAAATTGGGCATCAATCCATTGGAACACGATATCCGCTTCGTTGAAGATAACTGGGAAAATCCATCGACTGGTTCAGCTGGTCTCGGTTGGGAAGTTTGGCTTGATGGGATGGAAATCACTCAGTTCACTTATTTCCAACAAGTTGGTGGATTGGCAACTGGACCTGTGACTGCGGAAGTTACCTATGGTTTGGAACGCTTGGCTTCTTACATTCAAGAAGTCGACTCTGTCTATGATATCGAGTGGGCTGATGGTGTAAAATACGGAGAAATCTTTATCCAGCCTGAGTACGAGCATTCAAAATATTCATTTGAAATTTCGGACCAAGAAATGTTGCTAGAAAACTTTGATAAGTTCGAAAAAGAAGCTGGTCGTGCTTTGGAAGAAGGCTTGGTTCACCCTGCCTATGACTATGTTCTCAAATGTTCACACACTTTTAACTTGCTTGACGCCCGTGGTGCCGTATCCGTAACTGAGCGCGCGGGCTATATCGCTCGTATCCGTAACTTGGCCCGTATCGTAGCTAAGACCTTTGTCGCAGAACGCAAACGCCTAGACTACCCACTTTTAGATGAAGCAACACGAGCTAAACTCTTAGCAGAAGACGCAGAATAAAGAGAGTGACAAATTACGAAAATGGGCGAACAGAGTGAGCCCTGAGCCAGTTGCCGCAGTGATGACGGTCTCCTTAGTGAAGCTAAGGAGACTAGGCAAAATTGGAGATTTTCGGCTCCAATTTTAGCAATGAAACAACGAAGTTGGTTGCTTGCGTGCCAATCACATAAGGCAAACTGGAAAATAAAAAGATACTTTTCGGAGAAATAACATGACAAAAAACTTATTAGTAGAACTCGGTCTTGAAGAGTTACCAGCCTACGTAGTAACTCCAAGTGAAAAACAACTAGGCGAAAAAATGGCAGCATTTCTCAAAGAAAATCGCCTGTCTTTTGAAGCCATTCAAACCTTCTCAACACCACGTCGTTTGGCTGTTCGTGTGACTGGGCTTGCAGACAAGCAATCTGATTTGACAGAAGATTTCAAGGGACCAGCAAAGAAAATCGCCTTGGATAGTGATGGAAACTTCACCAAAGCAGCTCAAGGATTTGTCCGTGGAAAAGGCTTGACGGTTGAAGATATTGAATTCCGTGAAATCAAGGGTGAAGAATATGTCTATGTTACCAAGGAAGAAGTGGGCCAACCAGTTGAATCCATTGTTCCAGGTGTAGTAGACGTCTTGAAGTCACTAACTTTCCCTGTCAGCATGCACTGGGCTAACAACACTTTTGAATATATCCGCCCTGTACACACTTTGACTGTTCTTTTAGATGAAGAAGAGTTTGATTTGGATTTTCTTGATATCAAGGGCGGTCGTGTAAGCCGTGGCCATCGTTTCTTGGGGAAAGAAACTAAAATTCAGTCAGCATTGAGTTACGAAGAAGACCTTCGTGCTCAGTTTGTAATCGCAGATCCACGTGAACGTGAGCAAATGATTGTTGACCAAATCAAGGCAATCGAAGCTGAACATGGTGTACGTATCGAAATTGATGCTGACTTGCTGAATGAAGTCTTGAACTTGGTTGAATACCCAACTGCCTTTATGGGAAGTTTTGATGCTAAATATCTTGAAGTTCCAGAAGAAGTTTTGGTGACTTCGATGAAAGAACACCAACGTTACTTCGTTGTTCGTGATCAAGATGGCAAGCTCTTGCCAAACTTCATTTCAGTCCGTAACGGAAATGCAGAGCATTTGGAAAATGTCATCAAGGGGAATGAAAAAGTCCTAGTTGCCCGCTTGGAAGACGGAGAATTCTTCTGGCGTGAAGACCAAAAATTGGTCATTTCAGATCTTGTTGAAAAATTGAACCATGTGACCTTCCACGAAAAGATTGGTTCTCTTCGTGAACACATGATTCGTACGGGGCAGATTGCCATTCTCTTGGCAGAAAAAGCTGGTTTGTCAGTGGATGAAACAGTTGACCTAGCGCGTGCAGCAGCTATTTACAAGTTTGACTTGTTGACGGGGATGGTTGGTGAGTTTGATGAGCTCCAAGGTATTATGGGTGAGAAATATGCCCTTCTTGCTGGGGAAACTCCAGCAGTTGCAGCTGCTATTCGTGAACACTACATGCCTACATCAGCTGACGGAGCTCTTCCAGAGAGTAAGGTGGGAGCCATTCTAGCCATTGCAGACAAATTGGATACGATTTTGAGTTTCTTCTCAGTTGGCTTGATTCCATCAGGTTCTAATGACCCTTACGCCCTTCGTCGTGCAACTCAAGGTGTAGTTCGTATCTTGGATGCTTTTGGTTGGCACATTGCCATGGATGAGTTGATTGATAGCCTTTACACTTTGAAATTTGACAGCTTGACTTATGGAAATAAAGCAGAGGTCATGGACTTTATCAAGGCTCGTGTTGATAAGATGATGGGTTCAACTCCGAAAGATATCAAGGAAGCAGTCCTTGCAAGTTCGAACTTTGTCGTGGCGGATATGTTGGAAGTAGCAAGTGCTCTTGTAGAAGCAAGCAAGGAAGAAAACTTCAAACCGTCTGTCGAATCTCTCTCTCGTGCCTTTAACTTGGCTGAGAAGGCAGAAGGCTCTGACGCGGTTGATCCTGCTCTCTTTGAGAATGAAGAAGAAAAAGCCTTGGCAGAAGCAGTAGAATCACTCATTTTGTCAGGAACTGCAAGTCAGCAATTAGAACAACTCTTTGCGCTTAGCCCAGTTATTGATGCTTTCTTTGAAAATACCATGGTAATGGCTGAAGATCAGACTGTTCGACAAAATCGCTTGGCTATCTTGTCGCAATTAACCAAGAAAGCCGCTAAACTTGCACGTTTCAATCAAATTAATACCAAATAAAAAATAAAATCTGTTAAACGGATTAAACCTTATCACAAAGGAGAAGAAATGGATCCGAAAAAAATCGCTCGTATCAACGAGCTTGCCAAAAAGAAAAAAACAGAAGGCTTAACTTCTGCTGAAAAAGTGGAACAAGCTAAACTTCGTGAGGAGTACATCGAAGGCTATCGTCGTTCTGTTCGTCACCACATTGAAGGAATTAAAATTGTGGACGAGGAAGGAAATGACGTCACACCAGAAAAACTACGTCAGGTACAACGTGAAAAAGGTTTGCACGGCCGTAGTATAGATGATCCTAACTCATAAAATGAAAGGGGGTTGTAGATGATTTACATTCCCCTTTTCTGTTGTAATAAAAAAGGAGCCATTTGGCTCCTTTTTGGTTTCTTAGTTGCTTGCACCAGAAGTAGCGTCAGCGCCACCACCGTGGCCTCCAGCGTCACCTGAATCAGAAGCGCCAGAAGTGGCATCAGCGTCTCCATGGCCTCCAGCAGCAGGAGCGAATGGACCGCTACCACCTACCAAACGTTGACCAGTTTCTTTTAGGTACCAGTCAAGCCATGGTTGGAAGTTAAAGACGATTTCATTGATACCAGCGTATGATCCATCAGGATAGTACATAGCTTGGTAGTTGTGAGTGTTGATAACACCTGCAGGAGAACCTGGAACGATCGTACGGACGTATTCTTGGTTTCCGTTGCGAAGTGTTCCGATAACCCACTCTACATTCTTCATACGTGCGGGTGGAAGAGAGTTATGAACAGTCGACATGCGGTTACCTGATTGAGGTGGTACACGTTTGGCAAACATGGTGTCTGGATCTTGGTGAGCGTTGTTGTAGTAGAGGAATTGGTTATTATCGTCAGCGTATGTCAATTCAAATGGCATAGCTTTCAAGAACATATCAATTTGGTTAACTGTCAGGATACCGTGGTCCAGTTTGACATAGGTATCACCAGAAACAGCTCCAGTGATTGCAGCAACTTTTTCTACCCATTCTGGATCGTCAGGATCAACTTCTGTAATGGTTGTAGCAATTGGTTTTCCACAATCCAAGTCTTCTGGTTCGATTGGTTTTGGTTTTTTCAATTTCGAAACGACTCCTACGTATTTTACAAAGTTATCTAAGCAAGTTTCAAGGAATTTAACAGTGCCTTCGTTGGTGATGTTTCCATTGTTATCAAAAGCTTCTTTGGCTTTACCAAGAAGGAACTCATTTCCTGGAAGTGTGTAGGCATTGACACCTGGAGCGTCAAGGATCTTACGAAGGTGAACTTGGGCACGTGAAGTTCCTTGGTCGTAGTATGATGCTCCCACAATCATAACAGGTTTGTTTTCAAATGGATGAACTTCGTATGAAAGCCATTCAAGTACAGATTTGAGTGAAGCTGAGATAGTGTGGTTGTGCTCAGGAGTGGCGATAATGACACCATCAGCACGTGTAATCTTGTTGTACAAGAATCGCAATTGGAAACTTTCGTCCCATTTTTCGTCTTGGTTAAACATTGGAACTTCGTCGATTTCAAGGACTTCTAATTCAAATTTGAATTTGAAATTGCGACGGATAAATTCCAAGAGTTTGCGGTTATATGATTGATCGTAGTTTGATCCAACAAGTCCAACAAATTTCATTCTTTCGGTCTCCTATCTTACAAATTTTCCCAGTCAAATTCTTCAGCGTCTTTGCGAAGCAATTCTTGTGCATTGCGCAATTTTTCAGTAATCTTCACAAAGATACGGAAGTCATCAAAGATGGCATCCAATTTCTTGATGACATCAAGGTCAACCAAGTCGCCACTTGGGTTAAATGCTTGAAGAGAGTGTGAGAGCAAGAATTCATCCGGAAGAACATTTGCCTTGATTTCAGGAGCATTCAAGATTTGACGAAGTTGCAATTGGGCACGAGAGGAACCAAGTGTACCGTATGAAGCACCAGTGATCATGATTGGTTTGTTCAAAAGTGGGTAGATACCATAAGATAGCCAAGCAAGAGCGCTCATCAAAACTGCAGGGATAGAGTGGTCGTACTCAGGAGTACCGATAATCACACCGTCAGATGCTTCAATTTTAGCTGCAATTTCAAGAATTTCAGCAGGAAGAAGTTTATCTGCTGGTTTGTTGAAAACAGGGATGTCCTTGATTTCAACGAGTTCAATTTCAGCTTTATCAGCAAAGTGTTTTTGCATGTATTGGAGCAATTGGCGGTTTGTAGAACGTTTAGAGTTCGTTCCAACAATGGCAATAAGTTTTAGCATGAGATTTCCTTTCTCTTTTTACATAATACAATTTTGAAGGCCTGAAGAACAAGCAAGGCGTCCCTCTTTGTCGATGAGGATGGCTTCAATCCCATCTATACTTTCGACTTGCCAGAGGATAGAAGCGCTTCGTTCTCCGAAAAGGCGTGTTGTCCATATCTCACCATCAACGGATTTATCAGAGACAATCGTTAGGCTAGCAAGATCGGTTTCGACAGGGAATCCTGTCTCACTATCAAAGATATGGTGATAGTCTTTTCCATCTACTGTCAGGTGTCGTTCATAGATACCTGAAGTGACAACGGATTTGTTAGAAGCAGGGATAGTTAGGAGATGATTGCCACGCGGATTTCGCGGATCTTGAATACCGATTTGCCAGGCATTCCCTTCTTTGGCTTGGTTATTCCCGATAGTGAGGATATTTCCTCCGAGATTGATCAAGGCAGAGGTGACACCGTGTTTTTTCAAATACTGGGCAACCTTATCTGCACTATAGCCCTTGGCTAAACAACCTAAATCAAGCTTCATTCCTTTCTTCTCTAAATAGACAGTAGAGCTAGTCGGATCCAACTTGATAAAATGCGGGTCAACTAGAGGCAAGACAGCTTCGATTTCGTTTAACTCTGGAAGCCGTGCATCTGCAAATCCGATTCGCCAGGTTTGAATCAAGGGACCAATACTGATATTGAGATGGCTAGAGGGAGCTAGGCTATGCTCTAGTCCAAGAGCAATCAGTTCAAATAGGTCAGGATGAACCTTGACAGGCGCAATTCCAGCCTGGTAGTTGATTTCCATCAGTTCGGATTCTTGACTGTTGGCGTTGAAGCGGTATTCGAGCTCCTTGAGCAAGTCAAAGGCTCCTTGAAGTAGGCAATCAGCCCGTTCATCTACTAATGAAATCGTGATAGTTGTTCCCATTAGCCGTTCAGAACGTGAACGAAGAGGCAAGCTACCAACTCCTTTCTTCTTGTAGGAAATCATTCAAGATAAGTTAGATTAATAGAAAATTTAACCCCTTACATTTTCTTTCCATGTATCTAGCATACCATAAAGTCAGCGTTTTCACAAATAAATTTTAACAAAAGTCAAGAAATATGCTTAAAAATTGGAAGGAAATGAAACAAACAATATAATAAAGAATAATTTTTTCTGAAAAAAAGAGAATTCCAAGCAAATACCTTGTAAACGCTAACAGTAAATGATATACTAGGAGGGTAAATTAAATTTTAAAGGTGGAATTATTCTATGAGTAAAATCGTTGTAGTTGGTGCTAACCACGCTGGTACAGCATGTATCAACACTATGTTGGACAACTTTGGACATGAAAATGAAATCGTTGTATTTGACCAAAACTCAAATATTTCATTCCTTGGTTGTGGAATGGCGCTTTGGATCGGGGAACAAATTGATGGCCCAGAAGGTCTCTTCTACTCTGATAAAGAAAAATTGGAAGCAAAAGGTGCTAAAGTGTACATGAACTCACCAGTTCTTTCAATTGACTACGATAACAAAGTTGTGACAGCAGAAGTTGAAGGTAAAGAACACAAAGAGTCTTATGATAAATTGATCTTTGCTACTGGTTCAACTCCAATCTTGCCTCCAATCGAAGGTGTTGAAATCGTTAAGGGCAACCGCGAATTCAAAGCAACTCTTGAAAATGTACAATTTGTTAAATTGTACCAAAACGCTGAAGAAGTTATTGAAAAACTTGAAGATAAGAGCAAACACCTTGAGCGCATTGCCGTTGTTGGTGGTGGTTACATCGGTGTTGAGCTTGCTGAAGCTTTCGAGCGTCTTGGAAAAGAAGTAGTGCTTGTAGATATCGTAGACACTGTCTTGAACGGCTACTATGACAAAGACTTCACTCAAATGATGGCGAAGAACTTGGAAGACCACAACATCCGCTTGGCTCTTGGTCAAACAGTTAAAGCTATCCAGGGTGACGGCAAAGTAGAACGCTTGGTGACAGACAAAGAAACATTTGATGTGGATATGGTTGTTCTTGCAGTTGGTTTCCGTCCAAACACAGCTCTTGCTGACGGTAAAATTGAACTCTTCCGCAACGGTGCCTTCCTTGTAGACAAGAAACAAGAAACTTCAATCCCAGGTGTTTATGCAGTAGGTGACTGTGCGACTGTTTATGACAATGCTCGTAAAGACACTAGTTACATCGCGCTTGCTTCAAACGCTGTACGTACTGGTATCGTTGGTGCTTATAACGCTTGTGGACATGAATTGGAAGGAATCGGTGTACAAGGATCAAACGGTATCTCTATCTACGGTCTTCACATGGTTTCGACTGGTTTGACTCTTGAAAAAGCTAAAGCTGCTGGTTACAACGCAACTGAAACAGGCTTTAACGATCTTCAAAAACCAGAATTTATCAAACATGACAACCACGAAGTTGCCATCAAGATTGTCTTTGACAAAGACAGCCGCGAAATTCTAGGTGCGCAAATGGTATCTCATGACGCAGCTATCAGTATGGGAATCCATATGTTCTCACTTGCTATCCAAGAGCATGTGACAATTGACAAGTTGGCTTTGACAGACTTATTCTTCTTGCCACACTTCAACAAGCCATACAACTACATTACAATGGCTGCACTTACAGCTGAAAAATAGAAATGGATGAACTATCTGGCCTTAACTGAAGGTCAGGTAGTTTTTTTGTCAATCTGTACCCAGACAAATATTATTTTTCTATCTTGTACTTCACTCTGTTCTGACTTAAAATGAAATGGTAGCTACCAATACAAATGATGAGGAAAAAGAAATGACTGAAAATCGTTATGAACTAAATAAAAACTTGGCACAGATGCTCAAAGGTGGGGTTATCATGGACGTTCAGAACCCTGAACAGGCTCGTATCGCAGAGGCTGCTGGTGCGGCAGCTGTTATGGCCTTGGAGCGAATTCCAGCTGATATTCGTGCAGCTGGAGGAGTTTCCCGTATGAGCGATCCAAAGATGATTAAGGAAATCCAAAAAGCGGTCAGTATTCCAGTGATGGCCAAGGTCAGAATCGGGCATTTTGTTGAAGCTCAGATTTTAGAGGCTATTGAGATTGACTATATCGATGAGAGTGAAGTGCTGTCTCCAGCTGATGACCGTTTCCATGTGGACAAGAAAGAATTCCAAGTTCCTTTTGTCTGTGGTGCTAAGGATTTGGGTGAAGCCTTGCGTCGTATCGCTGAAGGAGCTTCTATGATTCGGACAAAAGGAGAACCGGGTACAGGAGATATCGTCCAAGCTGTTCGACATATGCGTATGATGAATCAAGAAATTCGACGGATTCAAAACCTACGCGAAGATGAACTCTATGTGGCTGCAAAGGACTTGCAAGTTCCTGTTGAATTGGTCCAATACGTCCACGAACATGGAAAATTACCAGTTGTCAACTTTGCAGCCGGAGGTGTTGCAACACCAGCAGATGCTGCTCTGATGATGCAATTGGGGGCAGAGGGCGTCTTTGTCGGTTCAGGTATTTTCAAGTCAGGAGATCCTGTTAAAAGAGCAAGTGCCATTGTCAAAGCGGTGACCAACTACCAAAATCCTCAAATTTTGGCTCAAATCTCTGAAGATCTAGGGGAAGCCATGGTTGGTATCAATGAGAATGAAATCCAAATTCTCATGGCTGAGCGAGGAAAATAGATGAAAATCGGAATATTAGCCTTGCAAGGTGCCTTTGCAGAGCATGCAAAAGTGTTAGATAAATTAGGAGTCACTGGTGTCGAAATCAGAAATTTAGATGATTTTCAGAAATATCAGAGTGACTTGTCCGGTTTGATTTTGCCTGGTGGAGAATCTACAACCATGGGCAAACTCTTGCGTGACCAGCAGATGCTGCTTCCCATCCGAGAAGCTATTTTATCTGGACTCCCAGTCTTTGGAACCTGCGCCGGTTTGATTTTGCTGGCTAAGGAAATCACTTCTCAGGAAGAAAGTCATCTTGGAACCATGGATATAGTGGTTGAGCGCAATGCTTATGGACGCCAACTAGGAAGCTTCTATACAGAGGCAGAATGTAAGGGAGTTGGCAAGATTCCCATGACCTTTATCCGTGGACCGATTATCAGCAGTGTTGGAGAGGGTGTAGAAATTCTAGCAACAGTTGATGATCAAATCGTTGCTGCGCAAGAAAAAAATATGCTGGTAACTTCTTTTCATCCAGAATTGACAGATGATGCTCGCTTGCACCAGTATTTTATCAATATGTGTAAAGAAAAAAGTTGAGAAAAGATTCTCAACTTTTTTACATGTAATAAACAATAGCGATGTACTGAAGTGCAGACGCAGCTAGGATAAACAGATGCCAAATCATGTGGAAATAAGGTTTTTTCTTAGCGTAAAATCCAGCTCCAACTGTGTAACAGAGCCCACCAGTTACCATAAGACTCCAGAAAATTGGTGTTGTTTGACTAATAATGGCAGGAATGATAGCTAGAACCAACCAGCCCATAATCAGGTAAAGCGCAAGGCTGAATTTCTCATTGACCTTTTTAGCAAAGATTTTATAGAGGATGCCAAAGATGGTCGTTCCCCACTGAATGGCAATGATCAGATAGCCAAACCAGTTATTCATCAAAGTCAAGACGACGGGCGTATAAGAGCCTGCGATAGCCACATAAATCATAGAATGGTCGATGATTCGCAAGACGTATTTGTGGGTCGAACCATAGGCCATAGAGTGGTAAATGGTTGACGAGAGGAACATGAGAAATAGACTGATAACAAAGATTGAAACACCAAAAGATGATAAAAATCCGTGTGCTTCATAACTATAAGTGGACGAAATAGGGAGTAAGATGAGCATGACGACTGCACCGACAGCATGGGTCACGCTATTAGCAATCTCCTCTCCAAAACTGAGTTTTTTACTGAGCTTTAGGCTGGTGTTCATTGGATTTCCTCCTTTTCTTTGATAAGGATTAAGTCTAGAGTTTGATGATAGAGTTTAACCGTTTGACAGCTAGTTTGGATAATAGGATTTTCTGGATCAATCCCATGGTTCATATAGTCCACAAAAGCATCGTAGAGCTGGTCTGAGCTCGCTTGAGTTTGCAGAGTATTAAGTGTTTGAGCGATTTCTTGGATCGAAAAGACAGACTTGAGAGTAGTGATGGCAATCAAACGGGCAATTTGTTTGCGTTGGTATTTTTTCTTATCTGGCTTTGTTAGGTAACCATGTTTGACATAATTATTGACCATGGATGCTGTTAGACCCTTGTCCTTATCTGGAGAGATAGGGGCGCAGACTTGATTGACATAAAGTAAAACCTGATCCAGATAGAGGTCAATGTTTGGAATGTCTTCCCATTTTGGGTAGGAAAAGTTAGAATTCATTTCCAACTTCTTTTTATCTAGTTTCGATAACTAGATTATAAAATAATAAAAAACAAAAGTCAAGTTTCAACTGCTTGTAGAAAGTTTTAAATTATGCTATGATGAGAGAAAATAGTTAGAAATGAGGGGAAAAGATGGAGATTCGTTTAGCTTTTCCAAACGAAGTAAATGCGATTATGCAGGTGATGGAGGATGCCAAAAAGTGCTTAGCTGAGTCTGGTAGTGACCAGTGGCAAAATGGCTATCCAAATGCCGACATCATTATTGACGATATCATCTCTGGTCAAGCCTATGTGGCCTTGGAAGAAGGAGAACTGCTAGCCTATGCTGCTGTGACCAAGAGCTCAGAGAAAGCCTATGAAGCCATTTATGAAGGAAGTTGGCAGGGGGGAGAGTCAGAATATCTGGTCTTTCACCGTATCGCTGTGGCAGCAGATGTCCAAGGACAAGGTGTTGCTCAGACTTTCCTAGAAGGCTTGATTGAAGGTTTTGATTATCTAGATTTTCGTTCAGATACGCATGCAGAAAACAAGGTCATGCAGCATATTTTTGAAAAGCTAGGATTCCAGCAGGTCGGTAAGGTTCCAGTTGACGGGGAACGTTTGGCCTATCAGAAATTAAAAAAATGAAGCAGAAAAAGTACGCAAAAATGCTCTACCCGTCGCCAATTGGAACCCTGTCCTTGGTTGCCGACGAGCAATATCTGTATGGCATTTGGGTACAGAACCAAACTCATTTTGAGAGGGGATTAGGGGATGAAACGATAGAAGAAGTTGGTAGCCATCCTGTATTAGAGCAAGTTATTTCCTATTTAGATACCTATTTCGAAGGCAGTGTTCAGGATCTATCTGACTTACCTTTGGCTCCTATTGGAACAGATTTTGAAAAGCGGGTCTGGGCTTACTTACAGGCCATTCCTTATGGTCAAACAGTAACTTACGGACAAATAGCTCAAGACCTGCAAGTGGCTTCTGCCCAAGCGATTGGCGGAGCAGTGGGACGTAATCCTTGGTCCATACTCGTTCCCTGTCATCGTGTGCTGGGGTCAGGCAATCGCTTGACAGGCTATGCATCTGGAGTCGAAAAGAAAACCTGGCTCTTGCAACATGAAGGTGCAGCATTTCAAGAAAATAAAGAATAGAAAGAAAAGAAGATGTTAGAATTTATCGAATACCCAAAATGTTCAACTTGTAAGAAAGCAAAAAATGAATTGGATCAACTTGGACTGGAATACCAAGATGTCCACATCGTAGAAGAAACACCAAGTGAAGACGTGATTTTGAACTGGTTGGAAACTTCCGGTTTTGAAGTGAAACAATTTTTCAATACCAGCGGGATCAAATACCGTGAACTGGGCTTGAAAGATAAGGTGGGAAGTTTGTCAAAACAAGAAGCAGCCAAGCTTCTAGCGAGTGATGGTATGTTATTGAAACGTCCAATTTTGGTGGAGAATGGTGCTGTTAAACAAATCGGCTATAGAAAAACCTATGAGGACTTAGGTTTGAGATAGTTTTTATTTATCTCCTTGATAGGTAAAATATATAGCCTCCCTGTTTTAAAGTGTGATAAACTAGAAGATAGACAAAGTCTGAGCAGCCCGTAGCAAATAATTTGCTTGCGAGCAGAAGTATGATAGAATGAATCATTATCAGGAGAGGATGTTTTTATGACTGTTACAACATTTTTAGCATCAGATTGGTACCAAAGTTTGATGCAGCTCATTCCGGATGGTAAGCTCTTTAGCTTGCGTTCGGTCTTTGATGGAATTCCAAGGATTGTCCAGCAACTGCCTACAACCTTGATGTTGACGCTTGGAGGTGCACTCTTTGGTTTGCTACTTGCCTTGATTTTTGCCATTGTTAAGATCAATCGTGTTAAGATTTTATATCCCTTGCAGGCCTTTTTCGTCAGCTTCTTAAAAGGTACCCCAATCCTAGTTCAACTTATGTTGACCTACTACGGAATTCCTTTGGCACTGAAAGCTATCAACCAACAATGGGGAACTGGTTTCAATATCAATGCGATTCCAGCAGCACTTTTTGCGATTGTGGCCTTTGCTTTTAATGAGGCGGCTTATGCAAGTGAAACGATTCGTGCGGCCATCCTTTCTGTTAATCCAGGTGAAATTGAGGCGGCGCGTAGTCTGGGTATGACGCAAGCGCAAGTTTATCGTCGCGTGATTATTCCAAATGCAGCGGTGGTAGCGACGCCAACTTTGATTAATTCTCTTATTGGTTTGACCAAGGGAACATCTCTAGCCTTTAGTGCGGGTGTTGTCGAAGTTTTTGCTCAAGCTCAGATTTTGGGTGGAGCGGATTACCGCTATTTTGAGCGCTTCATCTCCGTAGCCCTTGTTTATTGGGTAGTCAATATCGGAATTGAAAGCCTCGGTCGTTTCATCGAGAGAAAAATGGCTATTTCTGCACCTGATACAGTGAAAACAGATGTGAAAGGAGACCTTCGTTAATGATTAAGATTTCGAATTTAAGCAAATCCTTTTCAGGACAGACAGTCTTGAATCATCTGAACTTGGATATCCAAAAAGGTGAGGTAGTGGCTTTGATTGGTTCATCTGGAGCTGGGAAATCAACCTTTCTTCGAAGTTTAAACTATCTTGAAACTCCAGATAGTGGAACGATTCAGATTGACAATTTTAAAGTTGATTTTTCTCAGATTAACCAAGAAGAGATTCTAACCCTTCGTCGCAAGTTGTCTATGGTTTTCCAACAGTTTAATTTGTTTGAACGCCGAACAGCCCTTGACAATGTAAAGGAAGGTTTGGTTGTCGTTAAAAAATTATCAGACGAGGAAGCAACAAAAATCGCCAAGGAAGAGTTGGCTAAGGTTGGACTTTCTGACCGTGAAAACCATTACCCTCGCCATTTATCAGGTGGACAAAAGCAACGGGTTGCCCTCGCGCGTGCGCTTGCTATGAAACCAGATGTCTTGCTCTTGGACGAACCCACTTCAGCCCTTGACCCAGAGTTGGTCGGTGAAGTAGAAAAGTCTATTGCAGACGCTGCCAAGTCAGGTCAGACCATGATTTTGGTTAGTCACGATATGTCTTTTGTAGCCCAAGTGGCAGATAAGATTTTGTTCCTAGATAAGGGGAAAATCATCGAGTCAGGTACACCAGATGAAATCATCAATCATCCGAAAGAAGAACGAACAAAAGAATTCTTCGCTAGTTACAAACGGACTTATATTTGATATAATAGTAAAAGGAAAACTCAGTTAGGTGGACTAGCTGAGTTTACTCTTTAAAAAAGATAGAAACGAGAGAGATCATGCTGCTGCAACTGTTTTCTTTATATTTCGAGAGTTTGATCTTAACGACCATTCTCGTCGTGATTTTTTTAGGGATTTGGATTGGATTGCGAGCTATGTCTGGCGTGGACAAGACAGCCAAAGCTCGCCAAGCCCATCTCTATGATATGATTATGATTGGAGTTTTGGTCGTTCCGGTGTTATCCTTTGCCGTCATGAGTTTGCTCTTGGTTTTCAAGGCATAATTCTTGCGTGACTAGCAAGAATGAGTTAGACTAAAGATAGTTACAACAAGAAAGAAGGAATCGAAATGTACGATACGATTATTGTCGGTGCTGGACCTGCGGGAATGACCGCTGCCTTGTATGCCGCTCGAAGCAATCTGAAAGTGGCTTTGATAGAAGGTGGTCTGCCAGGTGGGCAAATGAATAACACATCTGACATTGAAAACTATCCAGGTTATGCCAACATCAGTGGACCTGAATTGGCTGAGAAGATGTTTGAACCACTTGAAAACCTTGGAGTGGAGCATCTTTATGGCTATGTTGAAAATATTGAAGATAAGAGTGACTATAAAAAGGTAATCACTGATGATCAAGTTTATGAAACCCGTACTGTCATCGTGGCAACTGGATCTAAACACCGTCTCTTGGGTGTCCCCGGAGAAGAAGAGCTGAACAGTCGTGGTGTTTCTTACTGCGCAGTCTGTGATGGAGCTTTCTTCCGTGACCAAGACTTGCTCGTAGTCGGTGGCGGAGATTCAGCAGTAGAAGAAGCCCTCTTCTTGACACGCTTTGCCAAGACTGTCACTATTGTTCACCGTCGCGACCAACTTCGTGCCCAAAAAGTTTTGCAAGACCGTGCCTTTGCAAATGAAAAAGTCAACTTTATCTGGGACTCTGTGGTCAAGGAAATCAAAGGTGACAATCGAGTAGAATCTGTCGTTTTTGAAAATGTAAAAACAGGTCAAGTAACAGAGCAAGCCTTCGGAGGTGTCTTTATCTATGTTGGTTTGGACCCTGTTAGCGATTTTGTTAAAGAATTGAATATTCAAGACCAGGCAGGCTGGATTGTGACAGACAATCACATGAAGACTACAGTTGATGGTATCTTTGCGGTTGGGGATGTTCGCCAGAAAGACCTTCGTCAAGTGACAACAGCAGTTGGAGATGGGGCTATCGCTGGTCAAGAAGCCTATAAATTTATCACAGAACATAGTTAAGCAAAAAAGTTTCCAATCAATTGATTGGAAACTTTTTTATAGTCGGTTTCGGAAAACTTCGTACATGAGAATAGCTGCAGCAACACTGGCATTGAGACTTTGAACATGTCCATTCATCGGAATGGTAATCATTTCATCAACCTGTTTTTTGATGTTGCTAGAGATGCCTTTTCCTTCATTTCCGATGATGAGTGCAATTTTCCCTTTTGTATTCCACTTGTGGCAAGGAGTACCGTTCATATCCGTTCCAAAGGTCCAGAAGCCTTCATCCTTGAGTTTGTCTAGGGTTTGACTGAGGTTGGTCACTCGGGCAATCGGTACATGTTCAATAGCACCTGTGGCCGTTTTGGCAACGACAGGAGTTACACCGACAGCACGGTGCTTGGGAATGATGACACCTGAAACATTGGTCGCATCGGCTGTTCGCAAGATAGAACCTAGATTATGGGGATCAGTTAACCCGTCCAGAATCAATAGCAAAGGATTTTCTTCTTGGCGTGTTTTGGCAAGAATATGATCTAGCTCGCTATAGGCAAATTCGGACACTCGTAGAACAAAACCTTGGTGGACAGCGCCTTCGGTCATTTCAGAGAGGGATTTTTTTGAAGTCCAAGAGATGGAGACCTTTTTCTCAGCAGCCAGTTCCTTGACCTTCTCAACATTCTTACCTCTGAGATCATCTTGGAGGTAGAGTTTATTCCCTGTGTTTGCAAGGAGGGCTTCTGTAACGGCATGGACGCCATAGACAATATCATTTGTTTTCATGCCTCTATTATAACACAAAACCCCGTTTTTCAACGGGATTTTCTTTATTCAAGGATGAGGAGTCCTTCTTTAACGGCAAATGGATCTTTTTCATTGATACGATCGTAAAACATGATTCCGTTTAGATGATCAATTTCATGTTGGACAACTATGGAGTTGTAACCTTTGAGCTTGATACGGTGCTTTTCCCCGTCCTTGTCAAAGTAATCAACAGTGACACGGGCATGACGGACAACATAGCCTGGCACGTTACGGTCAACAGATAGGCAACCTTCTCCTTCACCAAGAGCAGCGTCCTGAACAGAGTGAGATACGATTTTTGGATTGTACATAATAGCTTGCAAATCGTAGGCTTCCTGTGGTGTTTCACCTTCTTCCACAATATTGGGCACTAAAACAGCGATAATGCGTTTTGAGATATCGAGCTGGGGGGCAGCCAATCCAACACCACCACGGAGCCCCATCTTTTCAGCCATAACGGGATCTTGGGAATGTTTGAGGAATTGCATCATCTTTTCGCCAAGGATGATTTCCTGGTCAGACAGTGGGAAAGTGACCTCCTCAGCAACTGCGCGTAGAGTTGGGTTCCCCTCACGGATAATATCTTTCATATCAATTAAATGAGCAGCTTTTGTAATACGTTCTATTGCAGACATTTTCTCTCCTTTCATTACCTCTACATGATAACACAAAATAGGCGAGAAAGAAAGTCGCAGAAGTTTCTAAAAAATAATATGATAAACGATATTCCCCTTTTGTCTGTGGTATAATAAAAGAAAAGACTTGCATCAAAAAGCAAGGGGGGATAAAGATGGAAAAGCGACAAGATAGACGGTCTCATGATTCTCTTTATGGGGTGTGGAGAACTAGTGTTGATTTCTTTCGGAATTATAAATCCTGGACCAATGCCCAGTTTATTATTGTGTTATTGCTTGCAGTTGCCTTGTCCATGGGATTGAACTTGCTGGTTCGAGCAGTACAAGGTAGCAAGGTAACAAGTTCTAACAGTCAGACTACGACATTTAGTCAGTCCAAAGAAAATCAATCTGGTGAAACGACGGCGCGTATAATGGCAAATGGTGACCTTCTCTACCATATCCCTATCTACCGAACAGCTCTAAAAGAAGATGGGACCTATGATTTCCATGAAAATTTTGAATATGTAAAACCCTGGCTCAAGCAAGCGGATTTAGTGCTTGGTGACTTTGAAGGAACGGTGAACAAGGACCACTACTTGGCAGGTTATCCTCTCTTTAATGCACCAGGGGAAGTCATGGATGCGATCAAGGATGCAGGCTACCAAGTTCTAGACTTGGCTCATAATCATATTTTGGATTCTCAAATTGAGGGAGTTGTTTCAACGGCTCAAGCTATTGAAAAGGCTGGAATGACACCCATCGGAGTCTACACACATGAATCCCGAGACCAAGCACCTATAGTCATCAAGGAAGTCAATGGTATCAAGGTAGCTCTCCTGGCCTATTCCTACGGTTTTAATGGCATTGAGCAGTATATCTCTCAAGAGGACTATAATCGCTATCTTTCTGACCTGAATGAAGATAAAATGAAGGCGGAAATCGAGCGTGCAGAGAAGGAAGCAGATATTACTGTCATCATGCCTCAGATGGGAATTGAGTACCAGCTAGAACCGACGGAAGAACAGAAAACACTGTACCATAAGATGATTGACTGGGGAGCTGATATTATCTTTGGAGGGCATCCTCACGTCGTTGAACCTGCTGAAACGGTTGAAAAAGATGGTGACAAAAAACTGATCATCTACTCCATGGGGAATTTCCTCTCAAATCAGCGCATTGAAACCATGCAAGATGAGGAAAATGCCAAGTGGACAGAGCGCGGTGTTCTCATGGATGTAACCATTAAGAAAAAAGATGGCAAAACTAGGATTGAAACTGCCAAAGCGCATCCGACATGGGTTAATCGGACACCGAAAGGAACTTACTCTCCAGAAGGTTATCCGCTCTTCCTCTATCAGACCTATATCCTAGAGGACTTCATCGAGGGAGGCAGTCACCGTGACAAGTTGGACGAAGCGACCAAGGAACGAATTGACACGGCCTATAAAGAAATGAATGAACATGTAGGGTTGAAGTGGTAGACGCTCGCCCTAAAGGAGACGAGATGACGATTAAATTGATTGCAACAGATATGGATGGAACCTTGCTGGACTCGAGGGGTCAGCTGGATCTGCCCCGCTTGGAAAAGATTTTAGATCAGCTAGATCAAAGGGATATCCGTTTTGTCATTGCGACGGGGAATGAAATCCATCGTATGAGAGAACTATTGGGACACTTGGCTGAACGAGTGGTCCTAGTAGTTGCCAATGGGGCGCGAATTTTTGAAAACAATAAACTGATTCAAGCTAAGACCTGGGATGATGCTATGGTTGACAAGGCTTTAGTTCATTTTAAGGGGAGAGAGTGCCGAGATCAGTTTGTCGTAACTGGTATGAATGGTGGTTTTGTCAAGGAAGGCACTGTTTTTACAGAACTTGATAAATTTATGACTCCTGAGATGATTGAAAAACTCTATCAACGAATGAATTTTGTGGAAGAGTTACAAGCTGACCTCTTTGGTGGAGTGCTTAAAATGAGCATGGTCGTTGGTGAAGAACGATCGAGTTCTGTTTTGCAAGAAATTAATGACCTCTTTGATGGTCGTGTAAGAGCTGTTTCTAGCGGTTATGGTTGTATCGATATCCTACAGGCTGGTGTTCACAAGGCTTGGGGATTGGAAGAATTACTCAAACGCTGGAATTTAAAATCGGAACAAATCATGGCTTTCGGTGATAGCGAAAATGATGTTGAAATGTTAGAACTGGCTGGGATTGCCTATGCTATGGAAAATGCAGATGATGAAGCCAAGGCAGTTGCGACTGCCCTAGCTCCAGCGAACAGTCAGGGGGGCGTTTATCAGGTCCTAGAAAATTGGTTAGAGAAAGAGGGATAAGGTGGCAGTACAGTTATTAGAAAATTGGCTCCTAAAAGAGCAGGCAAAGATTCAAACCAAGTATCGCGAATTGAATCAAATTTCTGTCCTAGAGCCAGATGTAATTTTTATCGGCGATTCGATTGTAGAATACTACCCATTGCAAGAGTTGTTTGGGACTGCAAAGACGATTGTTAATCGAGGCATCCGAGGTTACCAGACGGGGCTTCTACTAGACAATCTTGATGCCCATCTTTATGGTGATGCTGTCGATCAAATTGTTCTCTTGATTGGGACAAACGATATCGGAAAAGATGTCCCTATGAATGATGCTTTGGATAATCTTGAGCGAGTTATCCAATCAATTGCCCGAAATTATCCGCTGTCACAAATAAAGCTCCTTTCCATTTTGCCAGTCAATGAAGGAGAAGAATACAAGCAGACAGTATATATTCGTACCAATGAAAAGATTAGAGAATGGAATCAAGCCTATGAGGTTCTAACATCCGCCTATATGCAGGTAGCTTTTGTGCCTGTTTATGATAGTTTGATAGATTCAGAAGGACAACTTAAATCAGCCTATACAACGGATGGTCTCCATCTAAGTGTAGCCGGTTATCAAGCCTTATCGGAAGCTTTAAAAGGATATCTTTTCTAAAGAATCGACTTAATTTTGCATTTTTGATTTAGATAAGGTATAATGGTTTTATTGTCTTTTGGGGTCGTTACGGATTCGACAGGCATTATGAGGCATATTTTGCAACTCGTGTGGCGACGTAAACGCTCAGTTAAATATAACTGCAAAAAATAACACTTCTTACGCTCTAGCTGCCTAAAAACCAGCAGGCGTGACCCGATTTGGATTGCTCGTGTTCAATGACAGGTCTTATCATTAGCGAGATACGATTAAGCCTTGTCTAGTGGTTTGATAAGAGATTAATAGACTCGCAGTTTCTAGGCTTGAGTTATGTGTCGAGGGACTGTTAAAACAATACATAACCTATGGTTGTAGACAAATATGTTGGCAGGTGTTTGGACGTGGGTTCGACTCCCACCGGCTCCATTATTTCTTTGCATTCTTTCGCATTCCTTGGTAAAACGTTGTTAAATCAACGTTTTTTATTTTTGTCTTTGGTATTCCTTGGCATTCTTTTGCGAAAAAAGAATACAAAAAAGGATACAACAGATGTCGTATCCTAGAAATCGTTTTGGTTTTTCTACGGAAGACATGGGATTCGAACCCACGCACGCTGTTACACGCCTACCGCGTTTCCAACACGGCCTCTTAAGCCTCTTGAGTAATCTTCCAATGCTTACTAAAATAGTCTACCATAAAGCGCTTCATCTTGCAATAAAAATTCCAGAATTGGCAAAAATGATAGGATTTGAAAGAAAATGATAAAAAATGCTTGACTTTGGTAGAAATTGTGCTAGAATGATTAGTGTAAACGATAACAGGAGGTGATTTGGTGTTAAAAACTGAGCGGAAGCAACTGATTTTAGAGGAGTTAAATCAACATCATGTAGTTTCCCTAGAAAAATTGGTTAGTCTATTAGAAACATCAGAATCAACGGTACGAAGAGATTTGGATGAGTTGGAGGCAGAAAACAAGCTTCGCCGTGTGCATGGTGGTGCAGAATTGCCCCACTCCTTGCAGGAAGAAGAAACCATCCAAGAAAAATCTGTCAAAAACCTTCAAGAGAAGAAGTTACTGGCTCAGAAAGCAGCCTCTCTTATCAAGGAAAAGGATGTTATCTTTATCGATGCTGGAACAACAACTGCCTTTTTGATCAAGGAATTGGTTAATAAGAACATCACCGTTGTGACCAACTCCATTCATCATGCGGTTCAGTTGGTTGAAAAACAGATTCCAACTGTCATGGTTGGAGGTAGTGTCAAGATGGCGACAGATGCATGTATCGGTGGTGTTGCTCTTAACCAAATCAATCAATTGCACTTTGACCGTGCTTTTATCGGGATGAATGGTGTGGACGATGGTTATTATACGACTCCCGATATGGAGGAAGGAGCTGTTAAGCGTGCTATTTTAGAGAATGCCAAACAGACCTATGTCTTGGTGGATTCATCAAAAATTGGACAAACTTGTTTCGCCAAGGTAGCACCTCTCAAACGCGCTATTGTCATTACAAGTCAAGGGCATGAACTCTTACAGGCTATTAAGGAGAAAACGGAGGTAATAGAGGTATGATTTATACAGTCACACTCAATCCGTCTATTGACTATATCGTTCGCTTGGATCAAGTTCAAGTTGGAAGTGTCAACCGTATGGACAGTGATGATAAGTTTGCTGGTGGGAAAGGAATCAATGTCAGTCGTGTTTTGAAACGCTTGGATATTCCAAATACAGCGACTGGATTTATCGGTGGCTTTACTGGTAAATTTATCACAGATACCCTTGCAGAGGAAAAAATCGAGACGCGTTTTGTCCAAGTAGCAGAAGATACTCGTATCAATGTTAAAATTAAAGCAGACCAAGAAACAGAAATCAACGGAACGGGTCCAAATGTCGAACCAGCTCAGTTAGAAGAATTGAAAGCTATCTTATCTAGTCTGACTGCAGATGATACGGTCGTGTTTGCGGGTTCAAGTGCTAAGAATCTAGGCAATGTTATCTATAAGGATTTGATTGCATTGACACGCCAGACTGGTGCGCAAGTCGTTTGTGACTTTGAAGGACAGACCTTGATTGATAGTTTAGACTACCAGCCACTTTTGGTTAAACCAAACAATCACGAGCTTGGAGCTATCTTTGGAGTGAAACTCGAAAGTTTGGACCAAATCGAGAACTATGCTCGTGAGTTACTGGCTAAAGGTGCCCAAAACGTCATTATCTCCATGGCTGGTGACGGTGCACTTCTTGTCACATCTGAGGGAGCTTACTTCGCCAAACCTATCAAGGGAACAGTGAAAAATTCAGTTGGGGCTGGCGACTCTATGGTCGCTGGATTCACAGGTGAATTTGTCAAATCAAAAGATGCGGTAGAAGCCTTCAAATGGGGAGTGGCTTGTGGAACAGCAACCACCTTCTCGGATGACTTGGCAACAGCAGAATTTATTAAGGAAACATATGAAAAAGTTGAGGTAGAAAAACGATGAAAATTCAAGACCTATTGAGAAAAGATGTCATGTTGCTGGATTTGCAGGCGACTGAAAAAACAGCAGCTATCGAAGAAATGATTCATAGCTTGGTAGATCACGGTTATGTGACGGATTTTGAAACCTTTAAAGAAGGAATCTTAGCGCGTGAAGCTCTAACTTCCACTGGTTTGGGTGACGGAATCGCTATGCCACACAGCAAAAACTCAGCTGTCAAAGAAGCAACGGTTCTCTTTGCAAAGTCAAACAAGGGTGTTGACTATGAAAGTTTGGATGGGCAACCAACAGACCTCTTCTTCATGATTGCAGCTCCAGAAGGTGCCAATGACACTCACTTGGCAGCCTTGGCAGAATTGTCTCAATACTTGATGAAAGACGGATTTGCTGACAAACTTCGTCAAGTAACATCTGCAGATCAAGTTATCGAACTTTTTGACCAAGCTTCAGAAAAAGCTGAGCAGCCTATTCAAGCACCTGCCAATGAATCTGGCGACTTTATCGTAGCTGTTACAGCTTGTACGACAGGCATTGCCCACACTTACATGGCCCAAGAAGCCCTTCAAAAAGTAGCCGCCGAAATGGGTGTTGGGATCAAGGTAGAAACCAACGGTGCCAGCGGTGTTGGGAACCAACTAACATCAGAGGACATCCGTAAGGCTAAAGCAGTTATCATCGCAGCAGACAAGGCTGTTGAGATGGATCGTTTCGACGGCAAACCATTGGTTAATCGTCCAGTTGCAGACGGTATCCGTAAGACAGAAGAATTGATCAACTTGGCTCTTTCAGGAGATGCTGAAGTTTACCATGCTGCTAATGGAGCAAAAACCGCAGCAACAAGTAACGAAAAACAAAGCCTTGGTGGTGCCTTCTACAAACACTTGATGAGTGGTGTATCTCAAATGTTGCCATTCGTTATCGGTGGTGGTATCATGATTGCCCTTGCTTTCTTGATCGACGGAGCTTTTGGTGTGCCACAAGATAGTCTTGGCAACCTCGGATCCTACCATGAGCTAGCCTCCATGTTCATGAAAATCGGTGGTGCAGCCTTTGGCTTGATGCTTCCGGTTTTTGCAGGATACGTAGCCTACTCTATCGCTGAAAAACCAGGTTTAATAGCTGGTTTCGTGGCTGGTGCTATTGCCAAAGAAGGTTTTGCCTTTGGTAAAATCCCTTATGCTGCAGGTGGTGAAGCAACTTCAACCCTTGCAGGTGTGTCATCTGGTTTCCTAGGAGCTCTTGTTGGTGGATTTATCGCAGGTGCCTTGGTTCTTGCTATCAAGAAATACGTTAAAGTTCCTCGTTCACTTGAAGGTGCTAAATCAATCCTTCTCTTGCCACTTTTTGGAACAATCTTAACAGGATTTGTCATGCTGGCTGTTAACATTCCAATGGCAGCAATCAACACTGCTATGAATGACTTCCTAGGCGGTCTTGGAGGAGGTTCAGCTGTCCTTCTTGGTATCGTTCTTGGAGGCATGATGGCTGTCGACATGGGTGGACCAGTCAACAAAGCTGCTTATGTCTTTGGTACAGGTACGCTTGCAGCAACTGTTTCTTCAGGTGGTTCTGTAGCTATGGCGGCAGTTATGGCTGGAGGAATGGTGCCACCACTTGCCATCTTTGTCGCAACCCTTCTCTTTAAAGATAAATTTACCAAAGAAGAACGTAACTCTGGTTTGACAAACATCATCATGGGCTTGTCATTCATCACCGAGGGAGCAATCCCATTTGGTGCTGCTGACCCAGCTCGTGCGATCCCAAGTTTCATCCTTGGTTCTGCGGTGGCAGGCGGACTCGTTGGTCTTGCAGGAATCAAACTCATGGCGCCACACGGAGGAATCTTCGTTATCGCTCTAACTTCAAATGCCCTACTTTACCTAGTCTTTGTCTTGATTGGAGCAATCGTAAGCGGTGTGGTTTATGGTTACCTACGCAAACCACAAGCATAAAAAAGAATACATATACCAAAATGACTGAACACGAAAGTGGGTAGTCATTTTTTTGATAATGGAGTTAGGGAGAATGGGCTTTGAAGTGATATAGAAGTAGAGCGTAGAGATTTTCACTCTTTATTTAAACGATAGAATGCAAAAGTTTGTATAAATACCATGGAGGTGAAAAGTGTCTTGAATGATTCTAGAATAGAAACTAGAGAATGAAAAGTTCCGTAGTCAAAATATTCTAAATGAAGAGTTACAAGCGACCCATGTCAGCATGGTGGAGGAGAGTTTTCCCGATTCTAAATGAACCAATTTTATAGCTGATTTAGGTAGGAGACGAGAAATAACTAAAAGCTTTATATCTCAATAAATAATTGATATAATAATAGTTAAAGAATTACTAGAGGGAGAGAAAAGTTAATGGAAAGAGAATATCAATTTCGAGCACTTACTTCAAATAAAGATATTGAAATAAAGCCAGTAACACTAAAAGCACTTCAGTTTGCGATTGACAAAAAATCGGAAGTAACCAACGTAGCTATTACCGGGAATTATGGAGCGGGGAAAAGTAGTGTTGTTGAGAGCTTTGAGAGTAAATATACTGATAAAACATTCCTCCATATATCTTTAGGGCAGTATGATGAAACAATAGGTAGTGAAAAAAATGGGCTAAATAATCGTCAAATTAATACCATAGAAGGAAAGATAATCAATCAATTACTTCATCAAATTAATCCTAATCAAATAAGAAAATCAATTTTTAAAACTCTTGATGCAGAATCGCAGATTAAACCTTTTAATATTTCGGTCTATGTAGGTTTAGTATTATTATTATCCTTATACTTACTAAATATTTCTTCATGGAATGGATTGATTCAGGATTTTTCTTGGTTATCTTGGACTACGAAACCTATTATTTCCCTTCTTATACTAGTAATTTTATTTGTTTTAATTGTATATGGATTTTATTTTTTACTGAAGCTACAAAAAGATTTTGGTTTTATCAAAAAACTATCCTTAAAAGCAGAAAAAATTGAAACTGATATCGAAATTTTTTCAAATGATAATTCTAAAGTATCCTATTTTGATCGATACTTAGACGATGTCCTTTATCTATTCAAGCAATCAGGAGCAAATGTCATAGTATTTGAAGATATTGAACGTTTTAATGACTCTAGAATTTTTGAAAAATTGAAGGAATTAAATATAATTATCAATAGAAATCGAAAGGCAAATCACAAACGTAAACTAGTATTTTTCTATCTTGTAAAGGATGATTTGTTTGAATCACAAGAAAGAACTAAATTTTTTGATTTTATTATTCCTATAGTTCCTGTCGTAACCGCTTCTAATTCTCATGACATATTAAAAAAATTGCTAACAGAAATGTGGGAATACGATAGTTTAGATAAAACTTTTTTATTTAATATTTCTTTGTATCTCGATGATATGAGATTAATTAATAACATTTGTAATGAGTATCTGACTTATAAAGACACATTAAATACTTTAAAGCTAGATTATGAGAAACTGTTTTCAATGGTAGTCTATAAGAATATTTTCCCTAAAGATTTTTCACTTTTGCAAAGAAATCAAGGATATTTATATGAATTGTTGAACTCAAAAGAAATAACATTAAAAAATCGTAGGGAGGAATTATATAGTAAGATAAAAGAATTGAAGAAAAAGATAGAGAAGGCAGAGGAAGAACAATTAAACGATGAGCTTGAATTATATGGAACTATTTTAAAAATCCCAACCGGAAAAGAAGTAATAAAAGTAAATGGGAAGTCCCAATCTCAGTTCACGTCGTACTCTGAATTCATTAAAGAATTACTCAATAAAGATAGTAAGATTATTGTTTTTCAAACTTTTTACAGTGCTTATAATAATTACAACTCTCAAGAAGTAACAATTGATTATATATTTCCTGAAAAAAATACTCCAGAATTCCAAGAACGTATAGAGAATATTAGGAATAAGAAGCTCATAGAAAAATTGGAAAAAGAAATTAAGAAAATGAACGATGAGCTTGGGAAACTAGATAGTTACAGATTATCAGACGTTTATCAATATGCTACAGATATTAATGATTTTAAAAGTGATTTTACAGAAGAAATAAGAAAGAATCCTCAATTCTCTATAATTTCTTTCCTAATTAGAAATGCTTATATTGATGAGAGTTATCAAGATTATTTGACTCATTTCTATGCGAATACGATAACGGTAGAAGAAAAAGAATATTTAAGAAATGTAATTTCTGGCAGACAGAATAAACATAATATTTCTCTAAAAAATTTTGATGAAATCTTTAATTATTTAGAATTAAAAAATTATAAAAGTAGTAATGTGTTAAATTATGATTTATTTAGATTTCTGTTATATGCAAATGAACATAATGAGAAGTTGAAATTAATCTTTCACCAAGATAATATTTTGGAATTTTTGCTGGATTTTTATAACGAATTATTTATTTTGGATGAAAAAAATACATCGTTTTATACAAAAAGTGATCTTAGGTTATTTTTTGAAAAATGGATGTATTACAACTCAGAACTTTTCATTAGATATGTTAAACAAGAATCTAGTGGATATGTTTATGTTGATAAAAGAAAACTAATATTATCATTAATGAATTTAGTTGATTTGAGTGATTGTACAAAAGAAACAAAAGAACAGCTAGCTAAATACCTAGAGATGAGACAAGAAATTCTACTTAATACTAATGACTACAATTATGGACAATTTAATGCAAATCTTTCAAATATAAATTTAAAGATCAAGGATTTTACATTCATTTATCAAGGATATGAGAAAAATCTGCTAAATTATATCTATCAGAATAGATTATATGAAATTTGTGAGTCTAATGTACTATTTTTCATGGAACAGCATTCTGATATGGGCACAGAGCTATCAGATGTAAAACATAAAAATTATGAAATCATGACTAGTCAAAATGGATTAAAACCTTTACTAGATTATTGTCAATCTTCTGATGAAGAATTCCTGAAGTATATTTTAATGTATGTTACTTTATCAGAGGGAGAGATGCGTGATAAACCTGAGTATATTGAACAATTATTGAATAATAATGTTGTATTTAATTATCAATTACCTCAAGAAAAGTTAGGAAGTGATGAATCTGATGACCTAGATAATGATGAAATTATCAAAAAAAGTACATTAGCAGATAAAATTATTGCTAGTGTCCCAGATTTTTATATCACTTTTACACAAGGTAAGTTCAATGCTCTTTCGAATGAAAATAGAGAAATACTAGTACAAAATTTTGTTCAAACTAAAAAGGCAGAAGTAAATACTGAAATTATTTTAGAATATTTCGGTCAAAATAAGGAAGTTGATAATTTTTTGGTAGATTTTATTAATCTGAATCCTAATTTTGAGTTGGATAAAGAAATTTATTTGAGGTTTAATGAGGAAATACAAAGAAAGTTTGAAGAATATATAATACAATCAAAGGACTTACAAAAAAATATTAGAAAAAACGTTCTTAATGTTATTGGAGATAGTTATTATGAAAAATTTAGTGAAATGGGTATGAATGAATCTGAGTTGGAAAGATTAACAGATGACAGACTAATTGAATTTAATAGACTAAATCTTGAATTCTTCCGGAAAGAATATCCAAGTTCCTTAGCTAATTTTATTTGGAATAATATTAAAGATTATTTAAATGATGAAAAGGATATTCGTGATGAAAAACAATTGCAAGAACTAATAGATAAGTACTACCTTGAAATGGAAGATATTACAAAAATAAGAATGTTTCTTTTGGATAATCATTTTAATCAGGTTCATTTTAAAGATTTATTAAACAAAAATACATATGAGAATGCAGAAAATGAAGTTCAAAGTAAAATTCAGAATCTTGTCAAAAAATATATAAGAGAATTTATAGAATTAGATGAAAATGAAATTAGCATTCCATTGTATGAATCTATCCTAAATGCGAATGATGTTTTACTTGAACATAAGAAAGAACTTTTTGAAAAATTAATTTCTGATTCGGAAAGTCAAATAGAAGTAGATAAGCTTATTTTGCTAGGTGATTATTTAGATTTATTAGAATTACCGGATATTATGCAAATCTTGAAGGAACAAATAGATTATGATATCTACACTGAATGGGAAGTTGCCTTGGACAAATTAAATCAAAATGAAGATAATGGTGGAAATGGTAATCAGGAAGCGAAAGTGTCGTATTCTAAATTTAACGAAAAACTTCTTGACTACTTAAAGAAAAGGAAGTTGATTTCTAATAAATCAAAACATGAAAATTCTGTATTAAAGCTTTATGGATTAAGAAAGAAGCAGATTGAATATAGTGATGAAGCAGAAGAAAAGCAATAGTTATCACATTCAAATGACTGAACACAAAAGTGGGCAGTCTTTTTTGATTTCTCTAGAAGTTTCTGAAATATGTTATAATAGAAGAATGGCAAACAAGAATACTACAAAAACAAGACGGAGACCGTCTAAAGCAGAACTCGAAAGAAAACAGGCTATCCAGAGGATGCTGATTTCCTTAGGAATTGCCTTATTGTTAATTATTGCAGCCCTCAAACTTGGTGCGGCGGGTATTACTCTTTATAATCTCATTCGACTGGTGGTCGGAAGTTTGGCCTACGTGGCTATAGGTGCCCTCCTCATCTATCTTTTTCTTTTTAAATGGATACGCAAGAAGGAGGGGCTTCTGTCAGGATTTCTTTGTATCTTTGCTGGCTTGCTCTTGATTTTTGAGGCCTACTTGGTATGGAAATATGGCTTGGAGCAGTCAGTTTTAAAAGGAACCTTGGCTCAAGTTATGACGGACCTGACTGGTATGCGTGTGACGAGCTTTGCTGGTGGAGGCCTGCTTGGTGTTGGACTTTATATCCCCATTGCCTTTCTTTTCTCAAATATCGGATCATACTTTATTGGAGTTCTTTTGATTCTAGTTGGGGCACTCTTGGTTAGTCCTTGGTCTATTTATGATGTTGCAGCCTTTATTGGGGCGCAGTTCAGATCTTTCATGGAAAAACAGGAACAGAGAAAACAAGAACGCTTCATCAAGAGAGAAGAAGAGAAGGCTCGTCAAGAAGCTGAAGAAGCAGCTAGAATCAAGAGAGAACAAGAAGAACAGGATGCATTACCGCTTCCTCCTGTAGATCCTGAAACGGGAGAAATCTTATCTGAAGTACCAGAATATGACTTCCCACCAATTCCTGAGGAAGAATGGATCGAACCGGAGATTATCCTCCCTCAAGCTGATTTTGACGTTCCAGATGTGGAAGAAGACTTTGAGGATGAAGAGGTGCAGGTTGATTTTTCTGCCAAGGAAGCCCTCGAATACAAGCTGCCAAGCTTGCAACTCTTTGCGCCAGATAAACCCAAAGATCAGTCCAAGGAAAAGAAGATTGTTCGAGAAAATATCAAAATCCTAGAAGAAACCTTTGCCAGCTTTGGTATCAAGGTGACGGTGGAACGGGCTGAAATCGGTCCATCTGTTACAAAATATGAAGTCAAGCCAGCAGTCGGTGTACGGGTTAACCGCATTTCCAATCTGGCAGACGACTTAGCGCTAGCTCTAGCAGCTAAGGATGTTCGGATTGAGGCTCCAATACCTGGTAAATCCTTAGTCGGAATTGAGGTACCCAACTCTGAAATTGCGACCGTTTCCTTCCGAGAACTCTGGGAACAGTCTCAAACTAAACCAGAAAATCTCCTCGAAATTCCTCTAGGGAAGGCTGTCAATGGAACGGCTCGAACCTTTGATCTTTCCAAGATGCCCCACCTACTTGTTGCAGGTTCGACGGGATCAGGGAAATCAGTCGCAGTTAATGGTATTATCGCTAGCATTCTGATGAAGGCAAGACCCGACCAGGTCAAGTTTATGATGGTGGATCCTAAGATGGTTGAGTTATCGGTTTACAACGACATTCCTCACCTCTTGATTCCAGTTGTGACCAATCCACGCAAGGCCAGTAAGGCTTTGCAAAAGGTCGTGGATGAAATGGAAAACCGTTATGAACTCTTTGCTAAGGTTGGTGTGCGAAATATCGCTGGCTACAATGCTAAGGTCGAGGAATTTAATAGCCAATCTGAGTACAAACAAGTACCGCTTCCTTTGATTGTTGTCATTGTAGACGAGTTGGCTGACCTCATGATGGTGGCCAGCAAAGAAGTGGAAGATGCCATCATTCGTCTCGGACAGAAGGCGCGTGCTGCAGGGATTCATATGATTCTCGCAACGCAACGCCCATCAGTCGATGTTATCTCTGGTCTCATCAAGGCCAATGTCCCATCTCGTGTAGCTTTTGCAGTTTCATCAGGTACAGATTCACGAACCATCTTGGATGAAAATGGAGCAGAAAAACTGCTTGGTCGAGGAGACATGCTCTTTAAACCAATTGATGAAAATCACCCAGTCCGCCTGCAAGGATCCTTTATCTCGGATGATGATGTCGAACGCATCGTAAACTTTATCAAGGCTCAGGCTGATGCGGACTATGATGAGAGTTTTGACCCAGGTGAGGTTTCTGAAAATGAAGGAGAATTTTCAGATGGTGAAGCTGGTGGCGATCCGCTCTTTGAGGAAGCCAAGGCTCTGGTTATTGAGACGCAGAAAGCCAGTGCTTCCATGATTCAACGTCGTTTGTCAGTTGGATTTAACCGTGCGACCCGCCTGATGGAAGAACTTGAGATGGCAGGTGTTATCGGTCCAGCTGAAGGAACCAAACCGCGAAAAGTATTGCAACAATAAAAAAACAGCTTCTTTCCAAATTTGGAAAGAAGTTATTTTTGTGATTACTGGTTCGTTTTAGTTTCTGAACTCGTCGTATTTGACTGTGTACCGCTATCGCTTGTTTCTTTATTTGTAGCTGGTGTAGAAGAGTCCTGAGTTGTTGTTTTTTGTTCTTCTTTTTTCTCCTCTTTCTTGTTGGATTGAGAAGTTTCTTCTTGCGGGGTATTTTCTTTAGTAGAAGTGTTGTCCTTGTTAGGTGTAGTATTTTCCTGAGGCGATTCCTTTTGAATTTCCTTGACAACAGTTGTTTGGGTTGTCGTCGGTTCTTTTTTGTTGTTTTTATTATTATCCATAGCGTTCATAATGGTGATACTAGCGGTGATCAGACCAAGGATACTACCGATGGTAGCAATCGTTTTTTGAAAGACAGTGAATCCCTTTTTGATGTGTTCTGTTTTTGGTTTTGAAGTTCTACGATAGTTAGACATGATACTCTCCTTTGATTATGATTTATTATACCTCATTTCTTTAAAAAAATCTTAAAAAAAGAGAAACTTCCCTTTCTTGTCGTAAGCTTTGTTTCATGATAAAATAGAAGGAGTGATTTTAGAAAGCGTGAGAAAACATGATCTACTTTGATAATTCAGCGACAACTAAGCCCTATCCTGAAGCTCTTGAGACCTATATGCAGGTCGCTTCAAAAATTGTAGGAAATCCATCTAGTCTCCATCGTTTGGGAGATCAGGCAACACGAATTTTAGATGCTTCCCGTCAGCAAATTGCAGATTTGATTGGCAAGAAGAGTGATGAAATCTTCCTTACCTCTGGTGGAACAGAAGGAGATAACTGGGTCATCAAAGGTGTGGCCTTTGAAAAATCCCAGTTTGGCAAGCACATCATCGTATCAGCCATTGAACATCCAGCAGTCAAGGAATCAGCCCTCTGGCTAAAAGGTCAAGGTTTTGAGGTGGATTTTGCTCCAGTTGATAGCAGAGGGTTTGTGGATGTTGAGGCTCTAGGAGCTTTGATACGACCTGATACGACCCTCGTCTCCATTATGGCAGTAAACAATGAAATTGGGTCTATTCAACCTATTGAAGCTATTTCAGAACTTTTAGCTGATAAACCAACCATTTCCTTCCACGTGGATGCAGTCCAAGCACTTGCTAAGATTCCGACTGAAAAATATCTGACAGATCGAGTGGATTTTGCGACCTTCTCAAGTCATAAGTTTCATGGCGTTCGAGGCGTTGGCTTTGTCTATATCAAGTCTGGTAAGAAAATTACGCCTCTTTTGACAGGTGGTGGTCAAGAGCACGATTATCGCTCAACAACTGAAAATGTGGCAGGAATTGCCGCAACAGCCAAGGCTCTCCGTTTATCTATGGAAAAATTAGATATCTTTGCTAGTAAGACAGGGCAGATGAGATCAGTCATTAGCCAAGCACTTTTGGATTATCCAGATATTCTTATCTTTTCAGATGAGGAAGACTTCGCCCCTCATATTTTGACTTTTGGGATTAAGGGTGTTCGTGGTGAGGTCATTGTTCACGCCTTTGAAGACTATGATATTTTCATTTCCACAACCTCTGCTTGTTCATCTAAGGCAGGAAAACCTGCAGGTACCTTGATTGCCATGGGAGTGGACAAAGATAAAGCCCAGTCAGCTGTGCGTCTAAGCCTAGACCTTGAAAATGATATGAGTCAGGTTGAGCAGTTTTTGACCAAGCTAAAATTAATTTACAATCAAACTAGAAAAGTAAGATAGGAGCATTCATGCAGTATTCAGAAATTATGATTCGCTACGGAGAGTTGTCAACCAAGGGTAAAAACCGTATGCGGTTCATCAATAAACTTCGCAATAATATTTCGGACGTCTTGTCCATCTATCCCCAAGTTAAGGTAACCGCTGATCGCGACCGTGCTCACGCTTATCTCAATGGAGTCGACTATACAGCGGTTGCAGAATCACTCAAACAAGTCTTTGGAATTCAAAACTTTTCTCCTGTGTATAAGATTGAAAAGTCAGTTGTAAGGCTTAAGTCTGCCGTGCAAGAGATTATGAAAGACATCTACAAGGAAGGGATGACCTTTAAGATTTCTAGTAAGCGCAGCGACCACAACTTTGAACTCGACAGTCGTGAACTCAACCAAACGCTTGGTGGTGCTGTTTTCGAAGCTATCCCAACCATTCAAGCCCAGATGAAGAATCCCGATATCAATCTTCAGGTGGAGATTCGTGAGGAAGCAGCTTATCTTTCTTATGAAACTATTAGTGGAGCAGGTGGCTTGCCTGTGGGGACTTCTGGTAAGGGTATGCTCATGTTGTCAGGAGGGATTGATTCACCTGTAGCAGGTTATCTAGCCCTTAAACGTGGGGTGGATATTGAAGCCGTTCACTTTGCCAGCCCACCTTACACAAGTCCTGGAGCTCTCAAAAAAGCCCAAGATTTGACCCGTAAATTGACCAAGTTTGGTGGCAATATCCAATTTATCGAAGTGCCTTTTACTGAGATTCAAGAAGAAATCAAGGCAAAGGCGCCAGAAGCCTATCTCATGACCTTGACGCGTCGCTTTATGATGCGCATTACTGACCGTATCCGTGAGGTGAGAAAGGGTCTAGTCATTATCAATGGGGAGAGTCTAGGTCAAGTAGCCAGCCAGACCTTGGAAAGTATGCAGGCTATCAACGCTGTGACCAACACTCCCATCATCCGCCCTGTGGTCACTATGGACAAGTTGGAAATCATTGACATCGCTCAGGAAATCGATACCTTTGAAATTTCTATCCAGCCGTTTGAGGACTGCTGTACTATTTTTGCGCCTGATCGTCCTAAGACCAATCCTAAGATAGAGAATGCTGAGAAGTATGAAAAATGGATGGATGTTGAAGGTTTGGTTGAGCGAGCAGTGGCTGGAATTATGATCACTAAGATCACGCCTCAGGCTGAAAAAGATGCTGTCGATGAGTTAATTGACAACCTCCTCTAATCAGAAAATCCAGAAGAATTCAGAATATTAAATGAGAAAAGTTAGTTATTTATCCTTAAAATGGACAATTACTGACTTTTTTTCTATTTTTATGGTATAATGAGATAAAATTTTGAATATAGAGAGTTTTCTGACAATGAATCATTCCTACTTTTACTTAAAAATGAAAGAACATAAACTCAAGGTTCCTTATACAGGAAAAGAGCGTCGTGTGCGTGTGCTTCTGCCTAAGGACTACGAGAAAGACACCGACCGTTTTTATCCAGTTGTATACTTTCATGATGGGCAAAATGTCTTTTACAGCAAGGAGTCTTATATCGGGCACTCTTGTAAGATTATTCCAGCCATTAAACGGAATCCTGATATCAGTCGCATGATTGTTGTTGCTATTGACAATGATGGTATGGGACGGATGAATGAGTATGCGGCTTGGAAGTTTCAAGAATCTCCTATCCCAGGGCAGCAGTTTGGCGGTAAGGGTGTGGAGTATGCCGAGTTTGTCATGGAGGTGGTCAAGCCTTTTATCGATGAAACCTATCGTACCAAAGCTGATCGCCAGCATACTGCTATGATTGGTTCGTCACTAGGAGGCAATATTACTCAGTTTATCGGACTGGAATACCAAGATCGAATTGGTTGCCTAGGTGTATTTTCATCTGCTAACTGGCTCCACCAAGAGGCCTTTAACCGCTACATCGAGCGTAAGAAATTGTCGCCTGAACAGCGCATTTTTATCTATGTAGGGACAGAAGAAGCAGACGATACGGACAAGACCCTAATGGCTGGCAATATCAAGCAAGCCTATATCGACTCGTCGCTTCGCTATTACCATGATTTGATTGCAGGTGGAGTAGGCTTGGATAATCTTGTCTTGAAAGTTCAGTCTGGAGCCATCCATAGTGAGATTCCATGGTCGGAAAATTTACCAGACTGTCTCCGATTTTTTGCAGAGAAATGGTAAGTTAAGAAAGGAGAAAGCCAATGCATATTGAAAACCTCAGCCACTGGAGTGGCAATCTTAATCGTGAAATGTACCTCAACCGTTATGGGCATGCTGGGATTCCAGTTGTGGTTTTTGCTTCATCTGGAGGTAGTCACAACGAATACTATGATTTTGGCATGATCGACGCCTGTGCTTCCTTTATCGAGGAAGGGTGTGTCCAGTTCTTTACTCTCTCCAGTGTTGACAGTGAGAGCTGGCTGGCTACTTGGAAAAATGGTCATGACCAGGCGGAGATGCATCGTGCCTACGAACGCTATGTGATTGAGGAGGCCATTCCTTTTATCAAGCATAAGACAGGTTGGTTTGATGGCATGATGACGACAGGTTGCTCAATGGGTGCCTACCATGCACTCAACTTTTTCCTCCAGCATCCAGATGTCTTTACCAAGGTGATTGCTCTCAGCGGTGTTTACGACGCGCGTTTCTTTGTCGGCGATTACTACAATGATGATGCTATTTACCAAAATTCGCCAGTAGATTATATCTGGAATCAGAATGACGGCTGGTTTATCGATCGTTACCGTCAGGCGGAGATTGTCGTTTGTACGGGACTTGGTGCCTGGGAACAAGACGGTCTACCATCTTTCTACAAGCTCAAAGAAGCCTTTGACCAGAAACAAATTCCAGCCTGGTTTGCTGAATGGGGACACGATGTCGCCCACGACTGGGAATGGTGGCGTAAACAAATGCCTTATTTTCTTGGACACCTGTATCTATAAAAGGAGTTGCCTATGAATTACCTTGTTATTTCTCCCTACTATCCGCAAAACTTTCAACAGTTTACCATCGAGTTAGCCAATAAAGGCATCACAGTCTTGGGAATTGGTCAGGAGCCTTACGAACAACTAGATGAACCTTTGCGCAATAGCTTGACCGAGTATTTCCGTGTGGACAATCTTGAGAACATAGACGAAGTCAAACGTGCAGTAGCCTTCCTTTTCTACAAGCATGGTCCAATCGACCGCATCGAGTCCCACAATGAATACTGGCTTGAGCTAGACGCAGCCCTTCGTGAGCAATTTAATGTCTTTGGTGCCAAACCAGAGGATCTCAAAAAGACCAAGTTTAAGTCTGAAATGAAGAAACTTTTCAAAAAAGCAGGTGTCCCTGTGGTACCTGGAGCTGTTATCCAGACAGAAGCAGATGTGGATAAAGCTGTGAAAGAAATCGGTCTACCAATGATTGCCAAACCTGATAATGGAGTGGGAGCGGCAGCCACCTTTAAGTTGGAAAGTCAGGAAGATGTGGACCGGTTCAAGAAAGAATGGGATCATTCGACCGTTTATTTCTTTGAGAAATTTGTTACTTCTAGCGAAATCTGTACCTTTGACGGGCTTGTGGACAAGGATGGCAATATCGTCTTTTCAACGACTTTTGATTATGCCCATACACCACTTGATCTCATGATTTATAAGATGGACAATTCCTACTATGTTCTCAAGGATATGGATCCCAAACTACGCAAGTATGGTGAGGCTATAGTCAAGGAATTTGGAATGAGAGAACGCTTTTTCCATATCGAGTTTTTCCGTGACGGGGACGACTACATTGCCATTGAGTACAATAATCGTCCTGCAGGTGGTTTTACCATTGATGTTTATAACTTTGCTCATTCCTTGGACCTCTACCGAGGCTATGCGACTATTGTCGCGGGTGAAGAGTTTTCTACATCAGAGTTTGAGCCCCAGTATTGTTTGGCTACATCACGTCGTGCAAATGCTAACTATGTTTATTCAGAAGAGGACTTGCTTGCCAAATACAGTCAGCAATTTAAGGTCAAGAAAATCATGCCAGCAGCCTTTGCAGAGCTGCAAGGTGACTACCTTTATATGCTGACCACTCCGAGCCGCCAAGAGATGGAGCAGATGATTGCAGATTTTGGTCAGCGTCAAGAGTAATGAAAAGGATGAAAGGAGTTTGACTTCTTTTGTCCTTTTCTTAAAGATAAGTTAAATAAAGCGTTTTCCAGAGATTCTTTTAGAAAATCGGTTGCGAAAAGGCCTAAAAATTGATAGAATAAGGATTGTCTAAAAAAAATTAAGGAGAATCTATCAAATGGATTTTACATGGGCTATTAAATATGCCACTGAATTTTTGGGAACTGCTATTTTGATCATTCTTGGAAATGGTGCAGTTGCCAACGTTGAACTTAAAGGTACGAAAGGTCACCAAAGTGGCTGGCTCGTTATCGCTGTTGGTTACGGTATGGGGGTTATGATCCCAGCCTTGATGTTCGGTAACGTTTCTGGTAACCACATCAACCCAGCTTTCACTCTTGGACTTGCTGTTAGCGGACTTTTCTCTTGGGATCAAGTACCATTTTACATTCTTGCGCAAGTTTTAGGAGCAATTTTTGGTCAAGCTTTGGTTGTAGCGACTCACCGTCCATACTACTTGAAAACAGAAAACCCAAACAATATCTTGGGTACCTTCTCAACGATTTCAAGCATCGACCACGGTACAAAAGAATCACGTTTCGCAGCAACGGTTAATGGTTTCCTAAATGAGTTTGTAGGTTCATTTGTTCTTTTCTTTGCAGCGCTTGGTTTGACTAAAAACTTTTTCGGTGCTGAGGTTCTTCAATACATGAAACAAATGGCTACTCAGGCTGGTCAAACTGTTGATTTAAGTGAATTAGCAGTGAAAGCTCAAGTAGCACCACATACAGCTGCTGGACTCTCAGTTGCTCACTTGGCACTTGGATTCCTCGTGATGGCCTTGGTAACTTCACTTGGCGGACCTACTGGACCTGGTTTGAACCCAGCTCGTGACTTCGGACCACGTCTTCTTCACGAACTCCTTCCAAAATCAGTTCTTGGTCAACACAAGGGTGATTCAAAATGGTGGTATGCATGGGTTCCAGTTGTAGCACCAATCGCAGCTGGTATTGCAGCAGTAGCAGTCTTTAAACTACTTTACCTATAATAAAATGAAACTGGGGAATCCCAGTTTTTTTATCGGAAATTTTTGTAAAAAATTCTAGAATTTAAGTGGAATAGCTTGTAAAAAATCCTAAAATCCTTTAAAATAAAAGAGTTGGAGGAAGCTATGAATGCAAATCAAATGATACAAATTATTCCGACTTTGAAGGTCAATAACCGAAAATTAAACGAAATATTTTACATTGAAACTCTTGGGATGAAGCCCTTATTAGAAGAATCTGCTTTCCTTTCACTTGGTGACCAATCAGGTGTTGAGAAGTTGATTCTCGAAGAGGCTCCCAGTATGCGAACTCGGAGAGTTGAAGGGCTTAAGAAACTAGCTAGACTCTTGATCAAATTAGAAAATCCTTCAGAAATAGAGGCTCTTCTCTATCAGATGGAGTCTCTTCCTCGCCTGTTTAAAGGAAGCCGTGGTTATGCTTTTGAGATTGTTTCTCCTGAACAGGATGTGATTCTTGTTCATGCGGAAAATGATATAAGAGATTTGGTTCCACTGAAAACTGTTCCTGATTTTTCTTCAAATAAAAGTATAAAATACTTGAGTCAATTTGAGATTTCTATGGAGTTGCGTCTGCCTGAGGGGACGGAGAGTATACTCGATCCTGAAAAAGTGGGGACAGTTATCACCTTTACGGAAGGGCAAGGTCCAGATTTAGCTGTTGAAAACAACGTCACTTGGGACTTGACGATGCTGAAATTTTTGGTAAAGGATCTAGATTTAACTAGTCTTCGTCAGAAATTTGAAAAGACAAGCTATTTTGTTCCCAAGTCTGAAAAATTCTTCCTTGGTAAAGACAACAATAATATCGAATTGTGGTTTGAAGAAGCATGAAGTGGGAAAAAATTCTAAGAAAAATAGAAAATCAAATCGAGGCAGGGGTCTATCCCGGGGCCTCTTTTGCGTATTTTAAGGACGGAGAATGGAGAGAATCTTACCTAGGCTTGAGTGATCCTGAGAGAGGTTTGAAAACAGAGTCAGGGCTAGTCTATGACCTAGCCAGTGTGAGTAAGGTTGTGGGAGTAGGGACAGTTCTTACCTTCTTGTGGCAGCAGGGCAAATTAGATATTGATCGACCAGTGACGGATTTTTTAGTTGAGTGTGATTACCCAGATATTACTATACGGCAACTTCTGACCCATGCTACAGACTTAGATCCCTTTATTCCTAACAGAGACCAGTTAAGCGCTGAGGAATTGAGAGAAGCTATGTTTCACCTCAACAGACGAAGTCAGCCTGCTTTTCTATACTCGGACGTTCATTTTTTACTCTTGGGCTTTCTTTTGGAAAAAATCTTTAACCAAGACTTGGATCAGATTATAGAAGAACAAGTTTTGAAACCATGGGGGATGAAGGAAACGATGTTTGGTCCCGTTGAGGTTGCTGTACCAACAGTGAGAGGAGTAGAGGCAGGTATTGTTCATGATCCTAAGGCTCGTCTTTTAGGAAAACACGCTGGAAGTGCAGGCTTATTTTCAACTGTTAAGGATTTGCAAATCTTTCTGGAACATTACTTGAAAGATGATTTTGCTGCAGATTTGAGCCACAATTTTTCTCCCTTAGATGATAAGGAGCGTTCGCTAGCCTGGAATCTGGAGGGGGCTTGGCTAGACCATACGGGCTATACAGGTACCTTCATCATGTGGAACCGAGAGAAGCAGGAAGCCGCTATCTTTTTATCCAATCGAACGTATGAGAAGGATGAGCGTGCCCAGTGGATAATCGATCGAAACCAAGTCATGGATATGATTCGTAGGGGAGAGTAGGGAGAAAGCATGTCAAAAACCGTAAAAGGAACTCTATATACAGTAGTGGCAGGGATTGCTTGGGGCTTGTCTGGAACCAGTGGCCAATACCTGATGGCACATGGGATTTCCGCTCTAGTCTTGACCAATCTGCGACTTATCATTGCAGGATTAGCTCTGGTGTTTTTAACCTATGCGACTGCAAAGGATAAACTCTTTGCTTTTTTAAAAGACAGAAAAAGCCTTTTATCTCTGCTGTTGTTTGCCTTGTTTGGACTTTTCTTAAACCAGTTTGCCTATCTTTCTGCCATTCAGGAAACCAATGCTGGAACGGCTACGGTTCTCCAGTATGTATGTCCTGTTGGGATCTTGATTTATACCTGTATCAAGGACAAGGTGGCGCCTACTCTGGCTGAGATTATTTCGATTGGTTTAGCAATTGGAGGAACTTTTCTTATCGCGACGCATGGGGAACTTGACCAGTTGTCTGTCACACCTGCCGGTCTTTTCTGGGGACTCTTTTCTGCCTTGACCTATGCCCTTTATATCATTCTTCCTATTACTTTGATTAAGAAATGGGGAAGTATGTTGGTGATTGGTGTGGGCATGGTTATTTCTGGAGTGGTGGCTCTTCCCTTCACAGGGGTTTTGCAGGTCAGTATACCGACCAGCTTGGATTTTCTTTTTGCATTTGTTTGCATTATCATCATTGGCACGGTCTTTGCCTATACAGCTTTTCTAAAGGGAGCTAGTTTGATAGGCCCTGTTAAGTCTAGTTTATTGGCTTCCATAGAGCCCATCTCTGCTGTTTTCTTTGCTTTTCTGATTATGAAGGAGCAATTCTATGCGATTGACTTTGTCGGTATGGCTATGATTTTACTTGCGGTAACCATCATTTCTTTGAAAGATTTGTTGATAGAAAACAAACGGAAGGTTGAATGAGAAACTAGTTACTCGTAAAAAGTGGTTGTTTTGAATATCCTATCGAAATACTGATCAAGGATAAGGAATGGGAGTGGAATTTTATAGAATTTTAAGTTTCTTTTCTTACAATAAACCAATCTTTAACTGCTAGAAGGAGGAGATATGAAAATTTTACAAAGCATTCACCCAACTAAGCCCCTGCGCTACTTGAGATGGTTTGACATTTTGATTATCACAGTTCTAATGTTTGGCCTGTTTATCATTCGTTCAACGGAGCTCTTTTTAGCAAGTATGTTTCCTACAGGTTTGTCAACTACAATGAATACGGCAAGTGATACTGTCGGCGAAGGAGCGGCCTATTCGAGCAACTTCACTCTGCAAGTGATATTTCTGACCTTGGCCTTGCTTTACCTTTTGATTCGGAATTATGATTTCAATCAGCTTCCTATTCGTTGGACCTGGTCCCTTCTCTTTTGGGTTCCATTTATATTTGCCATTGTGGGATTGTTTGGAGACTTGGTGACGACACTAACTGGTGAATACAATTACTTAAATCCAGCTCTTTTTGCCCACATAGATCCCATGGAAGTTATACGGAAGTTCCTAGCGCTTAGTCCGATGGCAATTGCCTATGCCTTGCTAAATGGCTTCTATGAAGAGTTTTTCTTTCTAGGGTTGTTGACCTCAGTGAAAGAAAAGCACAAGTGGCGGGTTTTGTTTTATTCTACCCTCATTCGGATTTCTTTTCACACTTATCAAGGATTAGTATGGGCGCTGGTTATTGGTGTAGTTTATGGCTTATTCTATTATTTTTTGTACAAATATAAGGTGAAAAATCTCCTCCCGTTCTTTCTCATGCATGCTCTGGCAGACATGTTTGGATCTAGTCTCATGTATCTCCTGATTGCCTGGGGAAGGTAAGAATCAGAAAAATCCACTCAACTGAGTGGATTTTGTGTGTATAGATGACTAGTCTTTATTTTCGTGTGGTAAGATTAGGTTCAAGATAATTCCTGTCATAGCTGATAGAGCAGTACCTGAAAGCGTAACTGGTCCTACTTTGAGGATGGCACCACCAAGTCCGAGTACCAACATAGCACTAGCAATGATGAGGTTACGCATTTGACTGAAGTCAACGCGTTCCTTGATCAAGACTTTCAAACCGTTGCTGGCGATAACTCCGTAGAGAAGGATGGACATTCCACCAAGTACAGCACTAGGGATTGTTGAGATCAAGGCAGTGAATTTACCAAGGAAACTAAGAGCGATGGCAATAAAGGCAGCGTTACGGATAACTGAGACAGAAGCGATACGGGTCATCCCGATAACTCCTGTATTTTCACCGTAAGTCGTATTAGCTGGTCCACCGAGGAAAGCAGATACAGATGTTGCAATACCGTCACCGAGAAGTGTACGGTGAAGACCTGGTTCTTTCAGGAACTGACGCCCACAGATTTGGCTTAGGACTGTATGGTCACCGATGTGCTCAGAAATTGTTACGATAGCGATTGGCAAGATGGCGATTGTTTCAGGACCGAAGTAGAGGTTATACTCTTTGAAGGCTCCGCCTGTACTAAATGGTAAGTAGAAACCAGGGATTTCAAACCAGTTAGCTTCTAGGACTGGTGTAAAGTCAACCAAGCCAAGAGTTAGTGCGAAGAGGTAACCACCGATAATGGCAAAGAGGAAGGGAATGATTCGTAGGAAGCCTTTTCCTTTAGTATTGATAAAGGCAGCAATCAAGAAAGTAACAACTGCTACAAGAGCATTTTTCCAATTTCCGTCCGCTACAAGTCCAGCGTTAGTAACTGCTGAACCTGCAAGTCCGAGACCGATAACGATGATCATAGGACCGATAATGATTGGTGGCAAGAGTTTATCAATCCATTTTGTACCTGCAAAACGAACACCAGCAGCAACAAGGACGTAGACCAAACCAGTCAAGATCACCCCTGTTTGGGCAGCAGATACATCCCCACCCATTTCTTTCATAGCCAGTGACATAGCTGTGATAAAGGCAAATGAAGAACCTAGATAAACTGGAACTTTAAACCCAGTTGAAATCATGTAGATGAGTGTTCCAACACCTGAAGCAAAAAGGGCAACAGATACAGGCATTCCCAAAATTAAGGGAACGAGGATGGTTGCACCAAACATGGCAAAAACGTGCTGGAAGCTGAGGAGAATACCTTTACCAGCAGAAGGACGTTGATCAACGTCTAGTAACAAATCAACAGTTGATTCTTGTTTCATATAAACCTCACTTTTGGGCATCAAAAAAGAGCCCATTATTTTACAGCAATAGGCCCTCAGAGTAAGACTTTTTAAAAAATAGCTATCTTTTAAAAATTTATATAAATCTACGCCTTCGTCACCTCACAGGATGACATTAAAAACCTTTGCTTAGGATAGTATAGCAGAAAAAATTCGTTTTGTAAACGAATTTTTCCAGAGCCTAGAAATAAAAGAGCGAGGCTGATTTTGTAAATCATTTTTTCCCGATCCTAGAAATAAGAAAGCGAGGAATAATTTTGTAAATCATTTTTTCCCGAGCCTAGAAATGAGGGGAGGTATGATTTTGTAAATCATTTTTACTCAACTTTAAACAAGGGTGCGCTATTGATAGGATTAAAGCGGGCGTTTGTTGGGCATGCCAGCCTTACGTGGATATTTATTTGGTGTTTCCTTTTTCTTTTCTACCACTGTGATGTAGCGCGGATCTCCATTTGGTAGGGCGTAGCTGAGATTGTCTTCAACTTTACTAAAAAGGAGATTGAGGGCATTCTTAGCTTCTAACAATTCCTCAGGCGCATTGCTGGCCTTGAGTGCCAATAGTTTGCCACCAACTTTAAGGTAAGGGATGGTCAATTCAGACAAGACCTGCATGCGGGCAACCGCACGAGCTGTTACAAAATCATATTGAGCACGGAAGTTCTTGTCTTGAGCGAAATCTTCGGCACGGCCATGGTAAAAATGTACACCGTCCAAATCCAGCTCCTGAGCCAAAAGCTGAAGGAAGTTGATGCGCTTATTTAGAGAATCAATGATGGTCACATCTAGCTGAGGATAGAGAATTTTCATCGGCAGACTAGGAAATCCTGCCCCAGCTCCGATATCAAGCAGTTTGATATTTTCATTGGGAATCAAGCCTTGTAGAATGGGTGCAATCGAATCATAAAAATGTTTGAGATAAACTTCTTCCTTGTCTGTAATAGCGGTCAAATTAATCTTTTCATTCCACTCGACCAAGAGTTCAAAATAACGTTCAAATTGTTTTTTTTGCTGGTCCGAAAGTGGAAGATTTTGCTCGGCAAGCAGGTTGTAAAATGTTTCTGGTTTCATAGTTATTTCCTTCTTTAGTATCATCTTATTTTACCACAATCATTAAAAATTTGATATACTGGTAGTAATCTAAAAGCAGAAAGGAATAAGATTATGACTTGGATTATTCTTGGAGTTTTGGCTCTGATTGTTATTTTTGTGATTGTTAGCTATAACGGTTTGGTTAGAAATCGTATGCAAACCAAGGAGGCTTGGAGCCAGATCGATGTTCAGTTGAAGCGTCGTAATGATCTCCTCCCAAACTTGATTGAAACAGTCAAAGGCTATGCGAAATATGAAGGTTCTACCTTGGAAAAAGTAACAGAACTTCGTAGACAAGTAGCCGCAGCAACCTCACCAGCTGAGGCGATGAAGGCCAGTGATGCCCTTACCCGCCAGATTTCTGGTATCTTTGCAGTCGCAGAGAATTACCCAGACTTGAAAGCTAGCGCTAACTTTATCAAATTACAAGAAGAGTTGACCAATACAGAAAATAAAATTTCTTATTCACGCCAACTCTACAACAGTGTTGTCAGCAACTACAATGTAAAACTAGAAAGCTTTCCAAGTAACATCATCGCAGGCCTATTTGGCTTTAAAGCAGCAGACTTCCTTCAAACACCTGAAGAAGAAAAAGCAGTTCCTAAAGTTGACTTTAGCGGTTTAGGTGACTAAGATGTTGTTTGATCAAATTGCGAGCAATAAACGAAAAACATGGATTTTGTTGCTGGTTTTCTTCCTACTCTTGACCTTGGTTGGTTATGCGGTTGGCTATCTCTTCATGCGCTCAGGTCTTGGGGGCATGATCATAGCTCTAATCGTCGGTTTTGTCTATGCCTTAACCATGATCTTTCAATCAACAGAGATTGTCATGTCTATGAATGGGGCGCGTGAGGTTGATGAGCAAACGGCACCAGACCTCTACCATGTAGTAGAAGATATGGCCATGGTCGCTCAGATCCCCATGCCACGTGTTTTCATCATTGAGGATTCTTCTTTAAATGCCTTTGCGACAGGATCCAATCCGCAAAATGCGGCAGTTGCGGCCACTTCGGGTCTCCTAGCCATCATGAATCGTGAGGAGTTAGAATCGGTCATGGGGCATGAAGTCAGTCATATCCGGAACTACGATATTCGCATTTCGACCATTGCTGTTGCCCTTGCTAGTGCCATTACTCTTTTATCTAGTATGGCTGGTCGGATGATGTGGTGGGGTGGCGCAGACCGCAGACGGAATGATAATGATCGTGACGGAAATGGTTTGGAGATTATCATGCTTGTCATCTCTCTCTTAGCCATTGTTTTGGCTCCCTTAGCAGCAACCTTAGTGCAATTAGCCATTTCCCGTCAGAGGGAATTTTTGGCGGATGCATCCAGTGTGGAGCTGACTCGCAATCCTCAAGGGATGATCAATGCCTTGCACAAGTTGGACAATAGCGAGCCAATGCATCACCATGTCGATGATGCCAGCAGTGCTCTGTACATCAATGATCCTAAGAAAGGTGGCGGACTCCAAAAACTATTTTACACCCACCCACCTATCTCAGATCGAATTGAACGTTTAAAACATATGTAAAAAGAATCCAGAGATCGGCTCTGGATTTTTGCTTTTATTATCTCGCTTTTAACTTGTTATCTCACAGAAAAATAGTATAATATATGTAATTCTATATAATTGAGGTGAATGATGTATAAGCGCTGGATGACGTTTTTCTTGATTTTGATTTTTATGCCGATTCATTTGAGTATAGCAGAGAAAATCATGCGAATAAGTTCATTAACGCTATCAATCCTTTTTACCCTTGTGGAACTTGCAATATTTTTATATGTAGGAAAAAAGTATGACTTGTTTCACATTCGGAAAATCTACCTAAAAGATATCTTAAAATGTTTTCTTTCATACGCCTTGCTTTTCCTGTTTTATATTTTGGTCAATTTTTTAGGCCCTACCCAATCAGACACAACTCAAACTGCGCAAAGTTTATCACTTTCATGGTCTGTACTTTTTGTGGATCTTTGTGTTTTGGCACCTGTCACGGAAGAAATCTTTATGCGAGGTATGTTACAGGGGATAGTATTTAAGAATACATATTTTGGCTTGTTTGCCACATCGCTTCTTTTTGCTTATCTGCATGGACCCTATACTATTCCTAGCTTTATCACCTATTTAGGTATGGGATTTGCATTTGGGGTAAGGTATGAGACTTCTGACAACCTATGGAATTCCATTCTTTTGCATGTCCTTAATAATCTGGTTGCGTTTTGCTTTTTGTATATGAGATGATGCCATATTAGAGTGCTTTGAATTGTAAAATAGTAAAAAAGATTTTTAAGCTTATACAATATAAACAAAAGTCAGACCATAATCTGTCAGATCGACGATGCCAACAGAGCTCTTTATATCGATGATCCCAAGAAAGGTGGGGGACTTCAAAAACTATTTTACACCCATCCACCTATCTCAGAGCGAATCGAACGCTTGAAACAAATGTAAAAAGAATCCAGAGATCGGCTCTGGATTTTTGCTATGTTCAACATTTATAAATCTTGTAAAGCGACGACTTCCAAACCATTTTCTGACAAACGATAGAGACTCGTACAGACCTCTTTTAAGAAGCGTCTGTCATGCGAAACAGTTATCAGACCGCCTGAATAGGAGGCAAAGAGTTTTCTGATTTCGGGTTGAGAAGTGGGAGAAAAATTACGTGTAGGCTCATCTAGAAGGAGAAAGTTTGGTTTGCGCAACACTAAATCCAAAAGTAGGAGTTTACCTTGTTGCCCACCAGATAGGGAGCGGATTTGGTGCTGCATCTCTGGATAACTGAAATTGAGACTGGCTAAGTGAGATTGGATTTTCTGTAGTTCCTCTTTTTCCCCAGTTTGGCTGAGATAGGCTACTGGAGATAGATCCAATTCCAGTTTTTTGTGGTAATCTTGTGGCATAAAACCAAGAGAAATTTCTCTTTTGTCGCTTAGGAGTTGTTGCAACTTGGCTAACAAAGTCGATTTTCCAACACCATTTGGCCCGATGATACCGATTTTATCTTGGCCACGGACAGTTAGTTGTAACACCTGAGCTAAAATGCGTTCGCCAATGGACAAATTTTCCTTTTCCAGTTGGACTAAGACTTTAGAAGCCGCTAATGGTTGTATATCTGAGAAGAAGAGTTGGATTTGTTCCTCTTCAAGTGGCCTTTGTGTCATCGACTGAGCTGCCTTTTCGTAGCGTTTTTCTTGAGAAAGGACATTTTTCATCTTTTTAGCCAATAGGCGCCCAGCAACATCATTTTTAGTGTTACGTAAGGCAGTTTCTACATTTTGCTTAACTCTGCGATGCTTTTCCATGCTTTTATCATAGGCTCTCTGGTCGTTAGCAGCTTGCTGACTTTGTCTTGCAAAACTAACCTTTCTCTGCTCACTATAGCGATCATAGTCTAAATGTTCGACTAGCGTTTCTGCTTCTTTCCGATGCTTGACCAGTCGCAAGTGGACAATAGTATCTGCCGTTTGAGAAAGAAAGTCTTCATCATGGGAAATGAAAATAACAGTTTGCCTAATCTTTCGAATCTGACCTTTTAGCCAATCAACTGTCTCAAGGTCTAGGTCATTTGAAGGTTCATCTAAAAATAGAATCTCAAAGGGCTTGGCTAACTCATGGATGAGCTGAATTTTCAAAGCTTCTCCCCCTGATAGGCTACCAATTTCTTGGTCGCTAGCAAAACGGTCGCTATCAAAGTGCAACTCATCCGCCAAACGATAAAGAATGCTGTAGTCTAAATCAGCAGAATCCAAAAAGAAGTAGTCGTGTAGAGATCTTTTTTTCAGGATTTCAGGGAGTTTTTGAGGAATGTAGGCCAGTGATTGAAGGTCAGACTGGATGTCACCCCTGATAGTAAAATCAGGTAATGCTTCCCCCATTAAAGCTCGTAGTAAAGTCGATTTACCGTTTCCTTCTTCACCAATAATAGCAACCTTTCCCCCGTCTTGGATAGTCATGGTTAGGTCAGATACAAGATCTCGTAGATCTTTGTTTTGCGTGATAGTTAGATGATTGATGTTTATCATATTGTTGCCCTTTCTAGAATGTCAATAGTGCATAACAAAAAGCTCTACTTTATCTAGTAGAGCCCAAAGTCACTGTCAAAACTCTATTATCCTCGTTGAAAAACTCGTCAAACTAGCTTGGAGCTTCCTAACCCAACCCAAGAGAAGCATAGCTTTCTAGTTTTTCGATTTTCAATGAGGACAAGATACTAGAAAACCTAGTATAAAAAGAGCACACAAAAAGAGACAAAAACAAGATCTACTAAATAAAGTTCTTTATTTGATAGATTAGTTGTTCATGTCTCCCTTACCTCCGAGTATTAGTACCTCTATCCTATACCTTTCAGGAAATTTTGTCAACAGAAAACAAGTAATTTCAAGCTCTAAAATCCGAAAACAGGCCCATAGAGAGTTAGCACGTGTTTGACATGTTCGTAGTGGAACTTGTCATAGTTGCGCCAAGCAGCACGAGCTTGATCATTTAGTTTTAGGCTCCCTAGTCCAATCAGAAGACTGGTACGTTGGTAAAATTTCTCAAGATTGATTAAGATACTGTTGTCCAGCTTTTCTGCTTTTTTTAGTTCCTTAAGAGTGGTGTTCAGCAGCTCTTGCAGTCGAAGATCATCAGCTGTTCCTTGTTTACAGCTTTGGTAGCTTTTATTTAACTCGGAAAGGAGTCTATAAGCTTCAGTGATGAGTGATTTGTCTTCTATATGAGCATCCTCCTTGCTCTGATGTATTCTTGCCTATAGTATAGCACTAATAGGAAAGTTTGTCATAGTAAATATGTTAAAAATGAGATTTTAATATCAAAGTTTGGAAAGCTGACTTATAGCCTTTTCATGGTATAATCAAGTGAGTACATCTTTATGGAGGAAATATGAAGTTAAACATTCAAGAAATTCGTAAGCAGCCTGAAGGCCTACACTTTGAACAAACTTTAGACCTTGTCGCAGACTTGCGTAAACGTAATCAAGAAATTTTAGATGTCAAAGATATCCTAGCAGTGGGAAAGGTCCAGTACGAAGATCGTCTGTATTTCTTAGACTATCAGCTATCTTATACCATTGTTCTTGCTTCCAGCCGCAGTATGGAGCCAGTTGAGTTGGCAGAGTCTTATCCAGTAACAGAGGTCTTCATGGAAGGAGCAACCAATCAACTGGATCAAGAAGTTCTAGATGATGACTTGGTCTTGCCTATCGAAAATGGGGAAATCGACCTTGCTGAGAGCGTAGCAGATAATATCTTGCTCAATATCCCAATCAAGGTCTTGACGGCAGAAGAAGAGGCGGGCCAAGGTTTTGTGTCAGGAAATGACTGGCAAATCATGACTGAAGACGAATATCAAGCTCAACAAGCAGTCAAGAAAGAAGAAAACAGTCCATTTGCTGGCTTGCAAGGACTGTTTGATGGAGACGAGTAGATGGTTTTATCCAAGAAACGTGCCCGTCATGTCATTGAGGAAATAATTGCCCTCTTCCCAGACGCCAAACCCAGCCTTGATTTTACCAATCATTTTGAACTACTGGTTGCGGTGATGTTGTCAGCTCAGACAACAGATGCTGCAGTCAACAAGGCTACGCCAGCCCTCTTTGCAGCTTTTCCAACGCCTCAAGCCATGTCTGTCGCGACTGAAAGTGAAATTGCCTCACACATTTCCCGCCTAGGACTTTATCGAAATAAGGCCAAGTTTCTAAAAAAATGTGCCCAACAGCTACTAGATGATTTTGATGGTAAAGTCCCTCAGACTCGCGAGGAATTAGAAAGTCTAGCAGGTGTTGGACGTAAAACAGCCAATGTAGTTATGAGTGTGGGCTTTGGAATTCCAGCCTTTGCAGTGGATACCCATGTTGAACGTATCTGCAAGCACCATGATATTGTTAAAAAATCGGCCACACCTCTCGAAGTAGAAAAACGTGTCATGGATATTCTGCCACCAGAGAAATGGTTGGCAGCCCATCAAGCCATGATTTACTTTGGACGGGCCATCTGTCATCCAAAGAACCCAGAATGCGATCACTATCCCCAATTATATGATTTTAGTTCGTTATAAGATAAAAATTTTATTTTTTTTTCTTGCATTGATCCATTCTTTGTGATATAGTAGTAACAATAAAATATTCCTTTAAACCTGTCCCGTGAGGCAGGCAAGGAGTCGGATCAATAGATAGCAGAAGTCTATACTCTTTACAGTAGGGCTGGCTTGGCTATACATTCTGAAGTCTCCTTGTTAAGGAGACTTTTCTTTTTGGAGGTTTGTCATGAGGACAAAAGAAGTTGTAGACGAATTGACCGTCAAACGAGCGATTACTCGGATTACCTACGAGATTATTGAGCGAAACAAAGATTTGAATAAAATCGTTTTGGCTGGTATTAAAACGCGAGGTGTTTTTATCGCTCGTCGTATCCAAGAACGCTTGGAACAGTTAGAAAATATCGCTGTTCCAGTGGTAGAACTAGATACTAAACCTTTCCGTGACGATGTCAAAAGTGGAGAAGATACCTCTGTAATCTCTGTTGATGTGACAGATCGGGAAGTCATCTTGGTGGACGATGTACTCTACACTGGTCGGACTATCCGAGCTGCTATTGACAATATTGTTAGCCATGGTCGCCCTGCTCGTGTGAGTTTGGCAGTCTTGGTTGATCGTGGTCATAGAGAACTTCCAATCCGTCCGGACTATGTTGGAAAAAACATCCCAACCAGTCGTTCTGAAGAAATTATCGTAGAGATGACAGAACTAGATGGACAAGACAGAGTACTAATCACAGAACAAGCCTAAAACACTAAAAGGAGTAAAAAAAATGTCAGAAAATCAACAAGCTTTGCAACATGTCGTTTCTATGGAAGACCTTACTGTAGAACAAGTAATGAAATTGATCAAACGAGGAATCGAATTTAAAAACGGAGCGAGTGCTTCTTATGAGGAACAGCATATCGTTTCCAACCTTTTCTTTGAAAGTTCAACTCGTACCCACAAATCCTTTGAGGTAGCAGAACTGAAACTTGGACTTGATCTTTTGGATTTCGATGTGAAGACCAGTTCAGTGAATAAGGGTGAAACACTCTATGACACGATCTTGACGCTTTCTGCACTAGGAGTGGATGCCTGTGTCATTCGTCACCCAGAGGTGGACTACTACAGAGAATTGATTGCTAGCCCGACCATCACAACTTCGATTATCAATGGTGGGGACGGTTCAGGGCAACACCCTAGCCAAAGTTTGCTTGATTTGATGACAATTTATGAAGAATTTGGACATTTTGAAGGTCTTAAGGTGGCTATCGCTGGCGACCTCAACCACTCACGGGTAGCTAAGTCTAATATGCAAATCCTTAAACGCTTGGGAGCGGAGCTTTACTTTGCAGGTCCTGAGGAATGGAGAAGTGAGGAGTTTGAACATTACGGTCGCTTTGTATCAATTGATGAGGTGATTGATCAAGTAGATGTTATGATGTTTCTTCGTGTGCAGCATGAACGTCATGAAATTGTGACAGGATTTTCAAAAGAAGACTATCATAACCAGCATGGTTTGACACAAGAACGCTATGACCGCTTGAAAGAAAAAGCAATCCTTATGCACCCAGCTCCAGTCAATCGTGATGTGGAAATCGCTGATCACTTGGTAGAAGCACCGAAATCACGTATTGTTCAGCAAATGACCAACGGTGTCTTTGTCAGAATGGCAATTTTAGAATCTGTGCTGGCCTATAGAAAAGCAAAATAAGGCACAAAGCGTTAAAAGATGTCTGAGAGCATCAACGAGAGGTGAGTAGATGAAAAAACGACTTCTAGTATTAGAAGATGGTACAGTATTTGAAGGCAAGGCCTTCGGAGCAGATATTGACGTAACGGGGGAAATCGTCTTTAATACAGGGATGACTGGTTACCAAGAGTCTATAACAGACCAGTCTTACAATGGACAAATCTTAACCTTTACCTACCCTTTGGTGGGAAATTATGGAATTAACCGTGACGACTACGAATCTATCAATCCTACCTGTAAGGGAGTAGTAGTTTTTGAAGAAGCGCGTAGAGCCAGCAACTGGCGCAATCAAATGACCTTGGATGAATTCTTGAAAGCGAAGAAAATCCCAGGTATCTCAGGAATTGATACCCGGGCTTTGACAAAAATTATCCGTAAGCATGGTACCATGCGTGCAACCCTTACGCATGTTGGTGATACGATGGACCATATCATAGACCAGCTCCAAGCGACAGTTCTACCGACAGATAATATCAAGCAAGTCTCTACTAAGACAGCTTATCCTGCTCCTGGAGTTGGATTGAGTGTCGTATTGGTAGACTTTGGTCTCAAACACTCCATCTTACGCGAACTATCTAAGCGTAACTGTAACGTGACCGTTGTTCCATACACAACAACAGCAGAAGAGATTCTCCATCTCCATCCTGACGGGGTCATGTTGTCAAACGGTCCAGGAAATCCAGAAGATGTTCCTCAGGCACTTGATATGATTCGTGGTGTGCAAGGGAAAATTCCAATCTTTGGTATCTGTATGGGACATCAACTTTTTGCTATGGCAAATGGTGCCAAGACCTACAAGATGAAGTTTGGTCACCGTGGATTTAACCACGCGGTGCGTGAAATTGCAACAGGCCGAGTAGACTTTACTAGCCAGAACCATGGTTATGCGGTTAGCCGTGAGGATTTGCCAGAGCATTTGATTATTACCCACGAAGAAATCAATGACAAGTCAGTTGAGGGTGTGCGTCACAGATACCAACCAGGTTTCTCTGTGCAATTCCACCCAGATGCAGCTCCAGGACCGCACGATGCAAGCTATCTCTTTGATGAATTTATCGAAATGATGGAGTCGTTTAAATCTGCTAATCGCTGATATAGGAAACTCTGTCAGAGGCTTGTCGAATAAAAAGGCAAGTCCTTTCTTTTAGTTGAGCAATGAGATGCTGAAAATTTTTACACTCGATTTATTATTGAAAAATCATCGGAGAATTTATTTAATGGCAACCTGAGAGTTGCCGAATAGAAAGGCAGGTCGTTTCTTTTAGTCGCTATTAGGCGAACTAAAAACTCCCTGCACTAGATTTTTTATCGAAAAATATCGTTTCGCTAAAAAATCGTCGGAGAATTTATTTAATGGCAACCCGAGAGTTGCCGAATAGAAAGGCAGGTCGTTTCTTTTAGTCGCTATCAGGCGAACTAAAAACTCCCTGCACTAGATTTTTTATCGAAAAATATCGTTTCTCTAAAAAATCGTCGGAGAATTTATTTAATGGCAACCCGAGAGTTGCCGAATAGAAAGGAGAAGATACATTGTTCGCGGAAGTGAACACGCCCTAAGAACTGTGTGAAAAAGATAAACATCGTCTTGACGCTGAAGGCGTCTGCACCGAGTTTCCTATTTTCACTTTGTTCTTGACAGGCTTTGTATCATAAACTATGCCTAAACGTACTGATATTCAAAAAATTATGGTGATTGGTTCTGGTCCGATTATTATTGGTCAAGCTGCTGAGTTTGACTATGCTGGGACTCAGGCCTGCTTGTCGTTGAAAGAGGAAGGTTATGAAGTTGTCTTGGTGAACTCAAACCCTGCAACTATCATGACGGATAAGGAGATTGCGGACAAGGTCTACATCGAACCGATTACACTCGAGTTTGTGACACGTATTCTCCGTAAGGAACGTCCTGATGCTCTGCTTCCAACTCTTGGTGGGCAAACAGGGCTCAATATGGCCATGGAATTGTCTAAAAACGGAATTTTAGATGAACTTGGTGTTGAACTTCTCGGGACTAAACTATCTGCCATTGACCAAGCAGAGGACCGTGACCTCTTTAAACAATTGATGGAAGAACTTGAGCAACCAATTCCTGAATCTGAAATTGTCAACACAGTTGAAGAAGCTGTTGCCTTTGCAGCGACAATTGGTTACCCAGTCATCGTCCGTCCAGCCTTTACCCTAGGTGGTACTGGTGGTGGTATGTGTGCCAACGAGGAAGAATTGCGTGAAATCGCTGAAAATGGTTTGAAGTTGTCACCTGTTACCCAATGTTTGATTGAGCGTTCCATTGCAGGTTTCAAGGAAATCGAATACGAAGTCATGCGCGACTCAGCTGATAATGCTTTGGTTGTTTGTAACATGGAAAACTTTGACCCAGTTGGGATTCACACAGGGGATTCCATCGTATTCGCCCCTGCGCAAACCATGTCAGACTATGAAAATCAAATGCTTCGTGATGCCAGCTTGAGCATCATTCGCGCCCTCAAGATTGAAGGTGGATGTAATGTCCAGCTAGCACTTGATCCCCACAGCTTCAAGTACTATGTTATCGAAGTAAACCCTCGTGTATCGCGTTCTTCTGCCCTTGCATCTAAGGCAACAGGTTATCCGATTGCTAAGTTGGCTGCTAAGATTGCAGTAGGATTGACTCTAGATGAGGTTATCAACCCAGTTACAGGTTCAACCTATGCCATGTTTGAACCAGCCCTTGACTATGTGGTTGCTAAGATTCCACGTTTCCCATTTGACAAGTTTGAAAAAGGGGAACGTCGTCTCGGTACCCAGATGAAGGCTACTGGAGAAGTCATGGCTATCGGTCGTAACATCGAGGAATCTCTTCTTAAAGCCTGTCGCTCACTCGAAATTGGGGTGCACCACAACGAAATGCCGGAACTTACAGATGTTGCAGATGATGCCTTGATTGAAAAGGTTGTCAAAGCCCAAGATGATCGCCTCTTCTACGTATCAGAAGCCATTCGCCGTGGTTATACACCAGAAGAAATTGCTGAATTGACCAAGATTGATATCTTTTATCTTGATAAACTCTTGCATATCTTTGAAATCGAGCAAGAATTAGGTGCTCGTCCACAAGATCTAGAGGTTTTGAAAATAGCTAAACTAAATGGCTTCTCAGACCGTAAGATTGCTGAACTCTGGGAAACGACAGCTGATCAAGTTCGTCAACTTCGTTTAGAAAACAAGATTGTTCCAGTTTATAAGATGGTAGATACTTGTGCCGCAGAATTTGAATCAGAAACACCATACTTTTACTCAACATATGGTTGGGAAAATGAATCTATCAAATCTGATAAGGAATCTGTACTTGTCCTAGGTTCAGGTCCAATCCGTATCGGACAAGGAGTTGAGTTTGACTACGCAACCGTTCACTCTGTTAAGGCTATTCAGGCTGCTGGCTATGAAGCCATCATCATGAACTCAAACCCAGAGACCGTTTCTACAGACTTCTCGGTATCTGACAAGCTCTACTTTGAACCGTTGACTTTCGAAGATGTTATGAATGTTATCGACTTGGAGCAACCAAAAGGTGTTATTGTTCAGTTTGGTGGTCAAACAGCTATCAACCTTGCGGAGCCATTGGCAAAAGCAGGTGTGACCATCCTTGGTACGCAAGTCGCTGACCTAGACCGTGCAGAAGACCGTGACCTCTTCGAGCAAGCCCTTAAAGACTTGGATATTCCACAGCCACCAGGTCAAACGGCTACCAATGAAGAAGAAGCAGTGCTTGCAGCTCGCAAGATTGGTTTCCCAGTCCTTGTTCGCCCATCTTATGTCTTGGGTGGACGTGCCATGGAAATCGTTGAAAACGAAGAGGACCTCCGTTCTTACATGCGTACCGCTGTTAAGGCTAGTCCAGACCACCCAGTTCTTGTTGACTCTTACATCATTGGGCAAGAGTGTGAAGTTGATGCCATTTCAGACGGAGAAAATGTCCTTATCCCTGGTATCATGGAACATATCGAACGTGCTGGTGTCCATTCAGGTGACTCAATGGCCGTTTACCCACCACAAACCTTGTCGCAAAAGGTTCAGGAAACCATCGCAGACTACACCAAACGCCTAGCAATTGGTCTTAACTGTCTTGGCATGATGAACATCCAGTTTGTCATCAAGGATGAAAAAGTCTATGTTATTGAGGTGAACCCACGTGCCAGCCGTACGGTTCCATTCCTTTCAAAAGTAACCAATATCCCTATGGCTCAGGTAGCGACTAAGTTGATTCTTGGTCAAAACCTTGGAGAACTTGGTTACCAAGATGGCCTTTACCCTGAAAGCACTCGCGTTCACATCAAGGCTCCAGTCTTCTCCTTCACCAAGTTAGCTAAGGTAGATAGCTTGCTCGGTCCTGAAATGAAGTCAACAGGTGAAGTTATGGGTTCTGATACGACTTTGGAAAAAGCTCTCTATAAGGCCTTTGAAGCTTCTTACCTACACTTACCAACCTTTGGTAATGTTGTATTCACCATCGCTGATGATGCCAAAGATGAAGCCTTGGATTTGGCTCGTCGTTTCCAAAATATCGGCTACGGTATCCTCGCGACAGAAGGGACAGCAACCTTCTTTGCCAGTCATGGACTTCAAGCCCAACCTGTTGGTAAGATTGGTGACGATGAACAGGATATCCCAAGCTTTGTTCGCAAAGGGAAAATCCAAGCGATTATCAATACTGTCGGAACCAAACGAACTGCTGACGAAGATGGTGAGCAAATTCGCCGTTCAGCCATTGAACACGGTGTGCCCCTCTTTACAGCCCTAGATACAGCTAATGCCATGCTCAAGGTGCTGGAAAGCCGTAGCTTTGTCACAGAAGCAATCTAGTTGAGAAAGAATTTTCACAGTTTTAAAGCCAGCGTCAGAAAACGCTGGCTTTTGCAATACAGATATTGCTTATTTGAACTATCATTCTTTCCTTAAGAATCATTCTAAATTGTGATATAATAAGGAAGAATTGGAAATAGGAAACTATTTTCATGATATTTTCAAAAATTCCATTAAGAAAATAGGTAAAGACAGATTAGAAAGTGTAAAATTCCGATGTCTTATTACAAAAAAGTCTCTCTTTCTGAGATCAACCAATCTATTGAAACTCCGAATAACAATCATTTTTGGCAAAATCTAAAAGCTTTTTTAGGACCTGGAGCTCTTGTAGCAGTTGGCTACATGGATCCTGGAAACTGGATTACCAGCGTGGTTGGTGGTGCTTCCTACAAGTATAGTCTCTTATTTGTTATTTTGATTTCCTCCATCATTGCTATGCAGTTACAACAGATGGCTGGAAAGCTCGGTATCGTAACTAAGATGGACCTAGCACAGGCAACAGCTCATCATGCTCCCAAGTGGCTTCGCTATAGTCTGTGGGTGATTTTAGAATTAGCTTTAATGGCGACAGACTTAGCTGAGGTTCTAGGGTCAGCGATTGCCTTAAATCTTTTATTTAAAATACCGATTATGGTTGCTATTCTCTTAACCGTTTTAGATGTATTTTTATTACTTTTATTGATGAAATTTGGTTTCAAAAAAATTGAGGCCATTGTTACGACTCTTATTTTAACCATATTGGCCATCTTTACCTATCTTGTGGTCTTATCCAGTCCAAGTATTCAGGGGATTATTGGTGGTTATTTACCGACTTCAACACTATTTGAAACACCATTGCCAGGTCATGAAAGTCAATTGACCTTGGCTCTAGGGATTGTAGGAGCGACAGTCATGCCCCATAATCTCTATCTCCATTCTTCTCTATCCCAAACAAGGAAAATCAACCACAAAGATAAGAAGGACGTTCGAAAAGCTGTGCGTTTTATGACCTGGGATTCAAATCTACAGTTGTCCCTAGCTTTTATTGTCAATTCCTTACTTCTCATTTTAGGGGCCTCTCTCTTTTTTGGTCATGCGTCTGAAATTTCAGCTTTCTCTCAAATGTACAATGCTTTACAGGATTCGACAATAGCAGGAGCGATAGCCAGCTCAACTCTGTCAACTTTATTTGCTCTGGCCCTCTTAGCAAGCGGACAAAATTCTACTATTACAGGTACCTTGACAGGACAGATCGTTATGGAAGGTTTCTTGCATCTGAAATTGCCTCAGTGGATTATCCGTATCGGTACACGTATTTTTGCCTTGCTACCTGTGATTATTGTCGCCGTTTTGTTTGGGCATCAAGAAAAAACCTTGGATCAGTTATTGGTCTATTCACAGGTCTTTCTTTCTATCGCTCTTCCGTTTTCAATCTTCCCCTTGATTTATCTGACCTCTAAGAAGTCACTGATGGGAGAATTTACCAATGCCAAGTGGAACACGATCCTAGGTTACGCAGTTTCAATCATCTTAACCATTCTCAATATCAAGCTTCTTTTCGATATTTTTAAACTCATTTGAAATCAATCATAGTATCAGCGTGAAGGTCGACAAAGAGAAAGTAGTAGTGGTTGATTCATGAAAAGAAGCAAAAAAAAGAACAGTTGAAACTGTTCTTTTTATGATTATTTGAGACCGTATTTTTTGTTGAAACGATCCACGCGTCCATCTGCTTGAGTGAACTTTTGACGTCCAGTGTAGAATGGGTGTGAGTCTGATGAAATTTCCACACGGATCAATGGGTAAGTTTCGCCTTCGAACTCAACAGTTTCGTTAGAGCGTTTTGTTGAACCGCTAAGGAATTTGTAACCAGTAGTTGTGTCCATGAAGACAACTGGGCGATATTCTGGATGGATATCTTTTTTCATTTTGCAATATTTCCTTTCTGCCATGGTCTCTTTGCGAGCCATAGATTGTTACCTTACTAGTCTATCAGATTCTGATAAGTTTGGCAAGTCTTTTATTTGTTTTTAAACAAGTTTTTTAGTTTTTGGTAGATGATTTCGTTTTCTTCTAGACTATAGGAATTGGCGCCACTGGCTAATGGGTGTCCTCCTCCGTCGTGTTCTTTGGCAATTTCATTGATGGGAGTGATTTTACTGCGCATACGCACACGGAAGTGGCCATCAGCTTGTTCAACAAAGATGGCCCAAGCCTTAACTGTATCGATTCGACCAGGCGCTCCGACAATCGCCGCTGTTTCAGCATCCGTAACCTTATATTTTTCCAGGATTTCTTGAGTAAGTAGAACGCGTGCGGCTCCATTCTCATCAACTTCTAAGTGATCATAAACATACCCTTGCAGTTTTGCAATCTTGAAGTTCATGGTATCCATTTGACGAGACAATCCAGCAAAGTCAAAATCAAGTTCTCGGAGCTGGCCAGCTATTCTAAATGTACGAGCACTAGTTGACGGGTAGAGAAAACGCCCTGTGTCCCCGACAATTCCTGCATAGAGAAGTCGTGCCGCTTCACTAGATAAAGCTAGCTGATTTTCTTGAGCAAATAATGCAATCATCTCACTAGCACTGCTTGAACTTGTATCCACCCAAGATAGGTCACCATAGATATCATCATTTGGATGGTGATCGATTTTGATGGTGAAAGCGGCTTGTTCGTAGCGTTTATCATCGATACGAGGACGATTCGCTGTATCACAAATAATAGCAAGAGCTCCTTGGTAGTCCCTGTCTGGGACAGTATCCATTTCCGCCATCCAAGTTAGAGTTGGTTCGTTAAAACCGACTGCTTTGATGGTCTTTTCTGGAAAATGGTGTGTGAGAAGAGCTTTTAAACCTACCTGACTCCCTATGGCATCAGGATCTGGTTTCATATGACGATGAATGATAATGGTATCGTATTCTTTGATTTTCTCTAAAATTTGCTGGCAAATTTCCATAAATAACCTCAATTCTTTCTCATTTCATTGTAGCACAAGAATTTTTATTTTTAAAATGAAAAAGATATGATATAATGGAGAAAGATAAATTGAGGAGGACGATATGGCATTAGCAAAAATTGTATTTGCCAGTATGACCGGTAATACCGAAGAAATTGCAGATATTGTAGCAGATAAATTGCGTGACTTGGGTTTGGATGTCGATGTGGATGAATGTACGACTGTTGACGCTTCAGACTTCTTGGAGGCGGACATCGCAATCGTTGCAACATATACTTACGGTGATGGAGAATTGCCAGATGAGATGATGGACTTCTACGAAGACCTAGCAGACCTCAACTTGAATGGCAAAATCTACGGAGTGGTCGGTTCAGGAGATACCTTCTACGACGAATTCTGTAAGGCTGTCGATGACTTTGATCGTGTATTTGTAGCGACAGGAGCAGAAAAAGGTTCAGAGTGTGTTAAAGTGGACCTTTCTGCTGAAGATGAAGACATCGAACGCTTGGAACAATTCGCAGAAGAATTGGCTGCAAAAGTAGGATAGAACTTAAATTGCGCTGACTGGAAGAAGTCAGTGCGTTTTTTTATTAGTTTTTTTGGGATTTTACTAGCCTATTTGGTGGCTTTTTGATACAATAATTCAAATAAAGGAGGAGATGCCATGGATTTAGATATGATTCGGCAAGAAATTGATCAGATCGACGACCAAATCGTCAAGCTCCTAGAAGAACGGATGCACTTAGTTGAAGGGGTTGTCGCTTATAAGAAAGCATCTGGTAAGCCAATCTTAGATTCTAAGAGAGAAGAAGTTATTTTTGAAAAAGTCAAAAATCGTGTAGAAGACAAGCGCTATCAAGAGACTATTGTCGCAACTTTTTCGGACATACTCAAACGTTCGCGTGATTATCAGGATCAAAACATCAAATGAAAAAAGAAGAATTCTATCCGCTCGGAATTTTTCTGGCTGCAATAGTGGGAGGCCTTGTCCGCTACTTGGTTTCCACTTGGTTACCAGCCAGCCCAGACTTTCCTTGGGGGACCCTCCTTGTCAACTATCTGGGCATTTTCTGCTTGGTCTATCTGGTGAAAGGCTATCTGGTCTATAAGGGAACTAGTAAAGGCTTGGTTTTAGCACTGGGGACGGGTTTTTGCGGAGGTTTAACAACCTTTTCTAGTCTAATGCTTGATGCCGTGAAACTGCTTGATACCGGGCGTTATCTTAGCTTAATCATCTATCTGCTTTTGAGTATTGGAGGAGGTCTGCTCTTGGCTTATGTTCTAGGGAGGAAGAAATGGTAATCGTTTATCTTGCAATCGCCTGCGGGTTCGGAGCTCTGGTGCGTTATTTCTTTTCCCGCTATAATCAAGCTTCAAAATTACCACTCGGAACGCTCATAGCCAATCTTCTAGGCTGTTTTTTGATTGGCTTGCTCTACAATCATGTAGAGTCTAAGGAAATCTATGCTATCCTAGCGACAGGTTTTTGTGGTGGGTTAACGACCTTTTCAACCTTGAATGACGAGCTGCAAAGACTATTCAGTGACAAGAAAGTGTTTTATAGCTATTTTCTTTTAACTTACATAGGTGGTTTTCTAGCGATTTTTTTAGGAATTCTGCTATGTAAGTGTCTAGTGTTTTGAGGTAAATAGAAAATATTGAGTTAACGGAAAATTCCGTTAGCTCTTTTTTGTGTTTTGGGAGATAAAATTATGAGACGAAAAAGTAAGGAGAGAATTTCAAGAGAGATGATAATCCAGTTTTTGATGAAGGAAACAGGTTCAACACGAAAAGAAATAATAGCAAGTATAGAAGAACTTGAGGCCTTTGGATTGATAGGATTTAACGTGAACGGTGACTTTAGACTGAAAGAGGTGTAATTGATGAGACAAATTCAGTTTATTAGTGCCAGTCATTATCAGACATCTGATCGCTTTTATGCCTTACCAAAGGTTTTGTTTGAAAATCCTATTTATGAAGATATGAGGTTAGATGCAAAAGTCGCTTATGCTATGCTTAAAGATAGACTAGATCTTTCTTTCAAGAATAATTGGATTGATGAAGATGGAAATATCTATTTGGTATATTCTAACTCTAATTTGATGAAGATCCTTAACTGTTCAAAATCTACCCTATTAAGAATTAAGAAGCAACTCACAGAGTATGGATTAATTCATGAGGTTCAACAATCTACAAGTAAATCAGGAAATCTAGCTAATCGAATTTACCTTGGTCTCTTGCAAGATGACACAGTTGCTAGAATGGTTGATAAATCAGGTGATTTCAAATCTGACACTAGGGGGGTGTCAGATTTAGACCAAGGGGGTGTCAAAAAAACACCAGGGGGGTGTCAGATTTATACGGGGCTGGTGTCAGATTTAGCCCCTAACGATACTGAATATAGTGAGACTAATAGCAATGACACTGAATTAGTTATTTCTGAGGAGGACGAGGAGAGATTCCCTAAAAATTCCCAAAATAATAAACAAGACAGTCTTTCCAGAAAAGTTGATAAAGCTAGCAGGTATGATAAGGATTATATCTATGATTTAGTTTATTCTCAGCTGTTAGAAGAAAATTACTCAGATACGATGGCGGCTTATATCATGATGCCATTTGAAGAACGTTATAGATATGCTTTAGAAAATATGCGATTTGCCCGTTCATCAGAAGTGATTGCTGAATACGTTTATAATGGTTTACTTGCAATTTATAATAGTAACACTAGAAAATGTATGGAAAACAATTGAAAATAAATTTATCAAAAACATGCTAAAAGAAAGAGAGGTAACTTTATGGGATTGTTTAATAACCAAGAGAGAATTTACAGAGGGCAAGCTATGAAGGCTACACCTTCCCAACCAGTTCAAGAGATTCAAATGATTGTAGTGTATTTTGATGGTAGCCTAGAGAGTATTAATATCACTTTCAACTTGGAGGAACTAGTAAAATTGGTATCTAGTTCATTTGAAACAGGGACAAGTATGAATTTTACATCAGTATCCCCACCGTTTTCTATTAATCCTCGATGGGTGAAGAAGATAATTTATCATACAAAATAAGGATAGGAGATTACCATGCTAGTAGATTGTCCAATGTGTGATACAGAGTTCGATTCTGCTGAGGAATGCGGATTCTGTCCGTGTTGTGGAGAAGATTACGATTCTTTAGTGAGTGAAAACTAGAATTAAGATAGCCCCATATTTCTAAAATATTTGACCTGAGCAAGTCAGAAAACTACTTTTGACCTTTGAAAATTGAATACCCCCACTGTCCCGATTAGCGCAGTCTAGGCATAAAAAGAAGAATAGGGGCGGTGTGTAGCTAGAAAGTATATCTAGTGCTGACTGCATTATGTAAAGTCACGGTTGACTTGTCCCGTAAGACGAAAGAGTTTGCGATTTCTAAACTATAAATCGTGCGTAAAAAACACAGTAGAGATGTACGGCATCAACTCGGCATGGCTGTAAATCAGCCTTTGATTCAAAAAGGAGGATAATATGAATCAAATAAAATCAACTAGTGAGGTTACACTCACTGACTTAAGACGACTAGGTTTGCAAGGTGATGTAACTGCACGGCTTGCAAGTGGTGAAGAAATGAAATTAACTAGTAAGCATGGTCTTATTCCTAAAAAAGGATATGTGGCAGGAAAACTTCAAACCGTTGAAATGATTGCAGAATACTCTAAAATCTATAGAGATATACGCACTATTAAACGTGGAGATATTTTAGTTGCCAGACGAATTAAGCAAGGAAATAAAACTATCTTACAGCTAAGCGGTAAAGGTTATCACCGACCTAGCGGTAAAATTTAACAGATAGAGTCCTCATCTATCTGTTTTGGGGAGCAAGGAACTGTATCTTTGTTGCTGAAAGCAGATAGGTGATGTTATGAAAAGGTGAAGAAATGAGTACTATACAGATAATATTTACAGTTATTCTTTTAGCCTCTGGGATTCTAGTATATATGACTTTTATCCCAAATAAATTGTCTGATAAAATTTCACGAGAACTAAAAGACTATTCAAATAAGCATTATTTTAAGTAATATCAAAAAGGAGAAATCAAATGGAAATGATGAATGAAGTTAAGAAATTTATGTTGGCTAGCGCAATTGCAACCGCAGCGGTTGGAGTAACGACTCAGGCTTCCGCAGAAGAAGTAAAGCCTGCAGAGCCAATTTCAGGGAGCCAACAGAAGACAGCAACTCAAAAAACAATTACAGAAACCGATATCGTTATCTCCAAAGCAAATGTGGAACAGGCAAGCTCAGTTGTAGAAACCCAGGAGGAGATTGTAAAAACAGCTCAAAACGAGGTAAACGATGCAGAGAAAGTAGTAGAAGAAGCTACAGAAGCTGTCACTCAAGCGGAGAAAGTTGTCCAGGAAGCTACTCCTAAAAATATCCAGGATGCAAAAGAAGATGTCTCTGCAAAAGAGGTTGCTGAGAAGAAGGCTCAAGAAGAACTTTCCTCTGCTGAAGAGGAACAAAAGCTAGCTGAAAATAATGTTACTGATCAGGAAGCAAATGTCACAGAAGCTACGAGAAAGCTTGCTGACAAAACAGAAGAAGTTACAGATGCAGAACAAATTGTAGCTGAAAAACAAGCTATTTTAGACGGCACTGGAGTTGCGGGCATTGTTGCTAATGCTGAAGCAACTAAGCGAAACTTAGAAATGAGCGAAGAAGCTGAATCACAAGCTCGAGAGGATTTGAAACTAGCTAAAAAAGCAGATGACCAACGTGCTTCTGAACTGAAACAGGCAGAAGATGAAGTAACGACTACAGAAGCAACTAGATTAGTGAAAGCGGAGAAACTAGATCAAGCAACCACTCACGCTACTAACGTTGAAAATCAGTATCGAGTAGCTAAAGAGAATCTATCTAAGGCTCAAAGTATCCTGGATAGTTTGACAACGACCTCTATCACTTATCCTGCTGGCTATGTAGAAGCTTTAAAGGCTTACTTCAATAACCCCACTGAAGAAAATTCAAATAAGTTACAAGAAATTGCCAAGAAAGGAATGACTGCTGCTGGATTTAGCTCGCCAGATGGTGGTGAGACTTATTACGGCAATCCAAACTCTCCATTTAAGCAGAGTGAAGTAGATAAAAAGACTGTGATTGCTGATGTCAATCATTTATCTGCTGAAGTTCAAGATGAACTTGCTATTTTCAATGCCCATTTGATTAATGATTTCCGTCGATTGATGGGAACAGATGATATTCCAGTTTTAGTGAATCGAGATATGCAGAAAGTGGCACAGAAAGCAACTCAACTATCTACTAATCAGTACGGCCATGACCTAGATGCTTTGAATACAGTTGCGAAAGAAGTTGGTTTGAATCAAGGTAATCAAGGTCTACTTGCTGAAAACATAGGTTTCCAAAATGCAGATAATGTAGTAACATTAGCTGACCTGAAACAACAGGCTTACAACAACATGGTTATGATGCTGTTTTATGATAAGCACGCTGATTGGGGCCATGCTTTAAACTTTGCAGGACTTGATCGTAAGTCAGTCACGCTACAATATATCGGTGTAGCAACCCGAAAGACAGATCTTGGTTTGGTTGCGATGCACTATGTTGGAACAGATTCTAAAACAATTGATTTGCTGAAAAATGGTTTCCATCAAAATGTTAAAATTGATACTAAGAACAATCTAGCTAGTCTTCAGGAAAGAATTCAAGTAGCTAGAAATTCTGTGGCACAGGCTCAGGATACTTATGATACTGTGGAAACGAATCGTAAGGATGCACAAGCTAGAAAAGAACAAGCACAGACAGAATATACTCAAGCAGAAGTTACTGCGCAAAATGCAGTGACTAATCGTAATGATATTCAGAATATTGCTTTAAAAACTCCTGAAGCAGAAGCTAAGTTAAAGAAGGCGGAGGCAAACCTTGAAAAAGCTGGTTTAGAAAACAAGCAAGCGCAAGAGGCTTTGGAACAGTTGAATGCAGACGTACAAAACAAACGTGAAGCACTTGCGTTAGCTAAAGATAAACTAGCTGAAAAACAAACTGAATGGAAATCACTGAATGAAGCTTTGACTGCTGAGAAAGAGGCATTGATTACTAAACAAGGTGAACTTACTCGAATTAAAGAACTTGTCCTCAATCGTCAAGCCTTACTTTCAGAAATAACTGAAGCCTTGAAAGCATCAAAAGAGCGAGTGGAAATTTTAAAGAACGCCCCTCAGCTCTTAGAAAATGCAAAAATTAATCTTGAAGCTGCTCAAGAAGTTTTGAAAGGAAAGAAATCCGTTCTTGAGTTAGCACTAGCAAAATTAGAAACTGCAAAAGCAGAACAAAGAAAGGTATTAGAGGCTCATAAAGAGTTGTTGTCGGCTTATCGTGATTATCTGGAAGCACAACTGGAAATCGAGCGTCAAGAAAAATTGGCTGCTCAGAAAGCTAGTATTGAACTAGCTGGAGGTCATCCGATTCCAGTATTTCAAAATGGTAAGATTGTGAAGTATGTGCAAGAACAAGTTGAAAAACAAGCATCAGAAGTGAAAAATCCAGTCTATCAAGCACCTGCTGCAACATACGAATTACCTAAAACAGGGGAAAAAACTTCTAGTCTTTGGTTCTTGGGGATGGTAACTATGTCACTTTTAAGTTTGTTGAAAATCAAACGAGAATTTAAGGAAAACTAAATTAATTAAAGTCATCAAGATTTCTTGGTGACTTTTTGATTGGAGAAAGAAATGAAAATTATACATTTTAGGGCAAGAGATCCTTCAAATTATATCGAAAGCGAATAATATTGAATACTATATTAAAAGTTAAAGGAGAAATCATGAAATTCGATAATGAAACAAGAGCATTCGGATCAATCCGAAAAACAAGACGTTGGGGAACGTGTGGAGTAATTCTTGGTCTAGCTGCCTTGGGCTTGATAACTAGTCCAGTTAGAGCAGATGAACGAGTAAATCCAAATCCTGCTACAAATGCAAAAAGTTTACAAGACTCTCCAACGGTGGATTCTACAAAAGACCAAGGTAGTTCAGAAAAATCAATAGGTTCTATTGAAGTTACTGTTAACCGAGAAAAAGTAGAGTCTGCGGTATCTGCTGCAAAAAAAGCAGGTTTAATTGTGAAAGAAACTGAAGTTGATGGTGGTTTGGTGACTAATTCTGATGAGTTAGCTAAGAAAACTGCTGAAATTGAGTCTAGTTACGACAAGCAAGCAACCACTATTGTAGACGAGTCTGAGAAAGTAGAAACTCGTAAAAAGGAAAAGCAAGACTCTTATGACAAAGCTAAAGATCAGTATGATAAAGACTTAGCTGAGTACAATCGCAAGTTAGCTGAGCTAAGAGGTCAGAGAGTTCAAGGTGGCGCAAACGGTGTTACTATCTATGGTGAATTTGATGAGTCGAAACGTGGCTCATTGGATTACTATTCTAAGTTAACAGCAGTATTCGATGCCAATCCAGAATTGGAAGTTGTGGATGGTGCTTTAAGTGCAAATAAAAACACAACTCTTACTTTGGATAAAGATTTGCAACATGATCGTTTAGAGAATAAAGACTTCTATGGGCATTCAGACTCGAAAGGGACTTATGGTGGTTCTGTATTTACGGGTATCAAACAAGGTTCTACCTTTACTTTACATAATGTAGGTAAGACTAAAACAGGTAAAACCATTTCTGCAAGATTTGTGGCTCGTAATAATCCTATACCAGAGCATAAAATTGTAGGTAATCCTTCAACTTATACTCGTTTGAATGTTTGGTGGAATAAAGTTAAAGCTGATACAGATACTTCTTCTGTGAACTTTAATCCTTACAATTACTCTAACGTTGAGTGGGATATTCATTACTATGATGAGAAAACAGGTAAACCTATCGACTTAGGTTTAATCTCTATTTACTCTGATTTAGATTTTGGGCAAGCTGTTAGACATACTTATGGAGATAATAGTACAGGTGTTGTAATCAATCCATCAGGTTCGTCTGTTAGAGAAACTACAGTTAATGGGAAAACCTATTGGATGGGTGTAAAAGCTGATGGTGTGTATAAGCAGGATGATCCAAGTGGGTTGAACCTCTATAAGGCAGGTGACCCTTACTATACCGATGTAGATGATTACAATTCTATTCCAGAGGGTTCTATTGTAAGTGTTGATCATGGTTCTGTTCAACATTTGACTTACTTAAAATACGGAGATAAACCTTTCAGTACCTATACAGAGGCACAATCGTCTACTTATCGTAAGTATTGGAATGATCGTAGACGTGCAGACGGAAAACCAGAGGATACTGATGATGAAATCTTTTCATCAGGGTTTGCGTTCCAACTCTGGGGTGGTCGCTCTGTCATTAATCAACTAGAGGAGCCAAAACCACCACTTAAACCAAGTGAGTCTACAACACCAAGAGAAGTTGAAGTTACTTACACTCGCTTGAGAACTACACCTACTGTAGAAAAGTTAGTTAAGAACTCTGCAGGTACAAATGTAAATAATTCGTCAGTACCTAAGTTATCAGAAGTTGTTTGGGAGTTGGAAACTAAACCTCTTGCAGCAAACAGAAAAGAAACTACAATTTATGAACTAACAGACAACCTACCTCAAGGATATCGTTTAGATTTAGCAAAAACTGTAGCTCAAAACCAAGACTTTACTGTAACCTATGATAAAGATAAACATCAGTTGAAAGGTTCACTTAAAGCTGAAGGTTTAGTGAAAGTAAATACTGATTTAAGTAAAGCCTATAAAACTCCAGTTCTTAAGGTTTATGGTACAGTAACAAATGATGGTGCAACTTATAAGAATAACTTCCATTTGAACTTGAACAATGAGTTTGAGTCTTATTCAAATATTGTTAAGGTAACAACCCCAGGTAAACCGAATGATCCAGACAATCCGAATAACAACTTAATCAAGCCTCTTAAACACAATCATAACAAGGATGGTGTTATCATCGATGGAAAGACAGTTCTAGCTGGTTCAACGAATTACTACCATATAACCTTGGATTATGATCAGTATAAAGGGATAAAGGCAGATCCATCTGCTATTCTAAAAGGCTTTGGTGCGATTGATGATTATCCAGAAGAGGCAGTGACTATTAATAAATCAGATATTCGTTATATTGATAGCGAAGGAAAAGAAGTTTCTGGTATTTCAGTGTATCAGTACGATTCTATTGAAGCTGTTGATAATGATAAGGTTAAAGCCTTTCTAGAGAGTTCTGAAATTAAGCCTAAGGGAGCTTTCCAAGTATTTTTAGTGGATGATCCGGAAGCTTATTTTAAGCAATATATCAAAGCAGGAAAATCTGTTACAATTATTGATCCAATGGTAACTAAGGAAGAACTGCGAAATACAGGAAAATCATTTGAGAATACAGCTTATCAAGTTGATTTCGGTAACGGATATAAAACTGATACAGTTGTTAATAATGTTCCTACTGTTAAACCAACCAAGAAGAATCTGAACAAAGCGGGTGTCGACATTGATGGGAAACAAGTCTTGGCAGGAACAGTCAACTACTACACGGTAACTGCAGATTATAGCCAATACAAGGGCATTGAAGCGGATAAAGATCGTATTGGCAAAGGATTCTACATCGTTGATGATTATCCAGAAGAAGCTGTTACGATTAATCAGGATGGTGTTCAAGTGACTGATTCAAAAGGTCGAGTGGTTAAAGGTTTGAAAATGGCTCTTTATGAAAGTCTAGAAAAGGCCCCATCAAGTGTACAAGAAGCCTTGAAGTCTAGAAATTTCACTCCGAAAGGTGCGATTCAAGTATTTGAGGCGGAGAATCCAGAGGAATTCTACAAGACTTACGTTCAAACAGGAGAAGTTCTGACGATTACTAATCCAATGACTGTTAAGAAGGAGTTGGGTCAAACAGGTGGTAAGTATGAGAATACAGCCTACCAAATTGATTTTGGGATGGCCTATGTAACTGAAACAGTAGTCAATAATGTTCCAAAGATTGAACCGAAGAAAGATGTTGTAATCGATCATCTAAGCAAAGAAAGCTTGGATGGAAAAGAGGTCAAACTGAATCAAACATTTAATTATAAATTAGTTGGTTCCTTGATTCCAAAAGATCGCTCAGAACAGTTATTTGAGTATAAATTTAGCGATGACTACGATGAAACACATGATGATTATCAAAGTGTTTACAAGGTATTTGCTGCTGTAGATTTTGAAACAAGTGATGGCCAAAAATTCAAAGCTGGTGATGAATTAACTAAGTTCACAAGCCAAGTGGTAGACAAGGCTAAAGGTAAAGTAGATATTAGCTTTGATGATGCTTTCTTGAAGTCAATTTTAGATACATCAGAGTTTCAAGCAGAAGTATATCTACAAATGACACGCATTCAGTCAGGAACAGTAGAAAATACTTACTATCATACAGTTAACGGTGTGGAAGTTGCTTCCAATACGGTTGTGACTCATACTCCAGAAGAGCCCAAAACTCCTGAAGAATATCCGCAACAACCAGAACGAAGCTTGCCATCTACAGGTGAGCAGGCTTCTGCAGAATTGCTGTTAGCTGGTCTGGCAATGGGGGGTGCTGCTGCAGGATTGCTACACAGTAAACGTAAGAAAAAAGAAGCTTAGAACACTCTAAGCCCCTTTTAAATAAGCTATTTTTATGGTATAATAATGATAAATCGTGGAGGAGTAGGATTATGAAATTTGGGAGTGATTTTTCCTGGTTATGGGTAGCTATTATTAGAATTTTTACGGCTCCCTTTTATATCATTCTTTGGTGTATTAATTTCGTAAAATCAGTTTTTGGAGTTATTATATTTTGGATTGTATCTAAATGCTGTGTTGGATTAGCCATGTTTTTGCCATTCTGGCTTTTGATTGATATTTTACATTGGGTTAGTCCTTCAGTAGGGGATGATGTTTTTCGGTGGTATGGAATTCATGTTATGGGCTTTGTTCAACGTGCTTGGATTGATGGCGCAGTTCGTGAATTTCCAATTCCTGCAGGCGGAACTAATTTCATTCCATATCCACATATTGAGATTCCTATTATGATTGTACTTGCTCTTCTGGTAGCTACTATTCGGACGATTTATCGTGAGGAATTTGATGAACTATAAAAATAGAATCGTGCTAAGCACTGTAGGTAATCTCTACAGTGCTTTTTATTATAAAAAATGAAATTAAAAGAGGTAAAACAAATGGAAATCATTACAAAAATTATTACTGGTCTAGGTGTTGTTGGAACAATTACAGGTCTTATTTGGATTTGGAATGGTGCAATTGACTTTATTCAAGGAAGAAAGAATAAAGACAAGCAGAGACAGGATGATGGTTCTGATTCTATGGTTAATGGTGCGTATCTGGCCGTAGCTTCTGCGGGAATTGCAGCCGCAATCGTTGCAGCATTATCACAGCTAAAATTTTAGGAGTAGCCTATGAATTTAGATATTAGAGAGTTGACTAGCTCTCTTTCCAGTTACAGTTTTGATACTAACCAAGCTGTAACCATGATGGCCAATGCTGTCCGACCTATTGGGTATATCCTTTTAGGTCTTTTTTTCTGGTTTGAAATGGCATCATGGTCACAAATGGTCAAGTCGAGGGGAGGTGCGCTAACGCAGAAGATTTGGCTAGAGGCATTGATGAAGTATTTATTTGCTTTCATCTTGATTTCGGCCTCATCACAAATTTGTGATGCCATTCTGGAATTGCTTAATATTGTCGTGAAGGTAATTGCCCATGTAGTACCCTCACAACTTGATAAATATCAATATGCGCAAGGGGCGGTCAAAGGCTGGTTTGAAAAACTGATTTTTGGTCTAGTTGGCGGTTTAACTGAATTTATTGCTAATATTACGCTGGGAATCATCATCTTCTTACGATATTTAGATTTGTATATGCTCAAAGCCTTGGCTCCATTATTAGTGGCGTTCTTTATGATGGATTCCTTACGCTCTGTTACGATTAACTTCCTGAAATACTTTGCTGCTTCTGCCTTTATTGGAGTTGTTCTAATTGTGGTATCTGTTGTATATAACGGTTTAGTCACTACAGATATGTTAAAAGTTGCGGCAGGATCTAGTGGAAGTTGGGGAACAGCATTTGCTTCAATCGCTAAAGGTGTTATATACATCTTTACACTTGTTGGAACCAGTCGAAAAGCTAAGCAACTTTTAGGAGTGTAATCCATGTCTAGAAAAATTAGAATTGTTCAATGTGATTTTGTATGAAAGGAAAATAATTGAAAAAAATTGGATCAGAATTTTTAAGAGAATTTGAAACCGAGGACAGACCAATTTTATTTGGATTAACAGGTAGAATGATTGTTCTCTACGTATGTTTGATAATAGCTGTCTCAGGGACAATTACGATATATTTCTTTGGTTTACCTGATTGGTACATTTATCTTTGGGATGCTCTATTTGTAGTTCCTGGGGCAATGTACGGTACAGGCATGACCAAGCGAATGCGGATTAAAGAAAAAATCGATTTCTTTTTTCGAATCCAACAAAGAACCTATGAGACAGAATTTGGAAAGGTAGGAATGTATACGAAAGATGAGTTTATTCAAAAGCAAAAGAGAAAAACTAGAAAAAGCAGAAAAGAAAAAAATTGAGCGCTTGCGTCGTCAGATGAAACCTACGACACAAAATACTATCAATTATACACTACTACATGAAGACGGATTGATGCACATTGCACGTGAGAAGTATTCTCGGAGCTTTATGTTGGGAGATGCTTCTTATTCGACAGCTCAACAAGATGAAAAAGAGAGTATCATCGATACAACTATGGATGCTCTTAATTCACTGGATGAGGGCGGTAACTATCAACTCTTAGTAATCAACCGTAGAGTATCGGATAACTCCTTGCAGAATATCTTGTTTGAAGAAACAAACGATGGCTATGATGACTATCGTGAGGAGTTGAATGAGATGATTAAGGAGCGATTTACGACACACGCTAACAACTTCGAGGTACATAAGTATGTGACCATTTCAACGAACGCTGATGATCGAAAACAGGCTCAGTTGTTACTGCAAGATATAGGAGTTTCCCTGGGAACGCAATTTCAGGAATCTGATATTACATTTAAGGAAATGAATGGTTTAGATCGTTTAAAGGTCTTTTCTGAACTGTTACGAGATAACCCGTATGTCAATTTTGATTACAAAGAAATTGCTTTATCTGGTCTGCCAACGAAATCATTTATTGCTCCAAACCGGATTGAATTTCAGGAAAAACGGATGGTTATAGATGATCGTTGGTGTAAGGTGCTCTATGCACGTCGCTATCCTAACTGGATGTCTGATCGGCTTATTCGTGATTTAACGACACTGGGATTTGAATTGGCTATTACTATCCATGCAGAACCCTATGAGAATGTTGAAATCTTAGAGAAGATTGACGATGCAGAAACAGATGCTGAAATTGGAAAGTTACGTTCTAAACGTAAAGCTGCTCAATCTGGTATCTTTGATGATGCGGTCGTTGCTGGTCGTGACCAAGAAATCTCAGAAGCTACCAAGAAGTGGCGAGATGAGATTACTGAGTATGATCAGAAAATTTTCTCTGGCTTTATTGCAGTGTATTTTAAAGCAGATAGCCAGGAGGAACTACAACGTAATGAGCAGAAGATTAAGCGTGCTGGCCGTAAACTAGGGGTAGAATTTGAAGATCTCTATTATTACCAGGAAGAGGCTCTAAATACGATTTTACCTATCGGAGAGTGCTTCGTAAATGTGAAGAAAAATTTCATGAGAAAGATGACTACAGCTAATATTGCTACGCAAGTTCCTTTTACTAACGTGGATTTGAAGTCTGACAGCTCACATGCTCGCTACTATGGTCAAAATCAGTTATCAAACAATATCATTACACTGGATCGAAAACGTGATCTGAATACGGGTTCAGGTGTTGTGCTTGGTTCCTCTGGATCTGGTAAGTCTACTACGATTAAGGGTGGAGAAGTCATTCCAACTTTGCTGAAATATCCAGAAGATCGAGTAATTATTGTGGATCCCGAAGATGAATATTCTGATATTGGCCGTGCTTTCGGTGCTCAGATGGTGGATATTTCGATTGGTTCTAAAACACATATCAATCTTTTGGATCTACCAGACCTAGATCGTTTGGATGATGAGGATGACGATCCGATTGGAGATAAGGCAAACTTGTTGATGGGATTATTCGAATCGATTTTATCTGAGGTGACAGATGCACAGATTGGGATTATTGACCGTGTAACAGGTATGACTTATGAACGCTATTTGACAGATGATTTTACTCCAACGTTAAAAGAGTGGCACCAGGTATTGAAGGAACAACCAGAGCCAGAAGCTCAAGATTTAGCTTTGGCGGTAGAAACCTATACAACTGGTTCGCAAGATATTTTCGCTCACAATACAAACGTGGATCTCAATCATCGCTTTGTTATCTTTAATCTGAAGAAGTTGTCGCACAAGTTGAAGCCATTTGCATTGATGGTTATTCAGGATTATATCTGGAATCAAATTGTAGAAAATCAAGGGAAATGTACCACTTGGGTTTACTTTGATGAGATGCAGATTCTATTTAAAAATAAAGCCCAAGCAGACTTCTTTACTACACTGTATTCACGGATTCGGAAATACGGTGCGATTCCAACAGGAATTACCCAGAACGTAGAAACGCTAGCTGCTGTTGAAGAAGGTCGGAAGTTACTTTCAAATAGCGAGTTCATGATTTTGCTCAAACAAAAGCCCCAAGATCTGGCTATCTTAAAAGAGATTGTCAATCTGACTGACAAACAGATTCGCTACTTGGCACGGCCAAAAGCTAAAGGTACCGGCTTAATCGTAGCTGGGCCAGTTGTTGTGCCTTTTGAAAATCCAATACCAAAGAATACTAAGTTGTATAACTTAGTCGCAACGGACGCTTAGGAGTCTATTATGAATCAGGATCAAGGCAGACCAAACACAATCGGTCATAAGTTAGATCAAAAACTGGAGACGGCTCGGAATAATTACCGAACTGTTCAACAAGATAGTGCTAAGCAAATGAAGGAACTAAAAGAACAAACACGTTCTAAGCGCCATATAGTGAGGAAGAGTCGTAAACAATTTAGAGCTTCAAAGGACAAGGTAAAATCTCTAAAAAAAGCATATAAAAGTTTACAGAAACAAGGAAAATCATTAACTCCAGAAGGTGCTAAAAAGCTAACATCACTCAAGAAAGAGCTCGATAAGGCAAAACTAGAGAAGAGAGTTGCTAAAAAAGTCTTCAAAGTTGCTCAAGAGGCTAACGGTGGTTCACGTAAGAAGAAGTTTTATCGTGCTACTAAACAGGCTTTAGAACGTTCTGCGAGTCAACAAGCTAGTTCTGCAGCGCATCAGGATGATACGCTATCAGATTTAGCACGAGCTAAATATCGGTATCAGGATATTCAGATTCAAGGGAAACGTATCAAAACGATTGGGAAATATAGCGGTAAGCTTGGTCAAGGAGTAGTTAAATCAAGTTATGGCCTAGGAAATAGATTCTATAATAAGGCTAAGGGGAGAGGTTTCACCCGAACTCCAAGAGAGTTTTCCTGGGAAGGAAAACTCTCTCGTCGTATTCAGGATTATAAAAAACGCTTGGCTGCTTCTAAAACTGGGAAAGCTGCCAAGAAGGCTAGGAAGGTCTACCGTTTTGGATCTAAACCGATTAAAGCTATTATCAAAAATCCGTTTGGCTTTAAGGCTTCTCTGATTGCTTTTGGTTTACTTTTATTTTTGGCTATACTTGGTATTGGTAGTTCAGGTATCACCCGTCAAGATGAGTTTGATATGAATGATACCTGGTTGTATCTTTCAAAATTGGATCGTGAAAAATCTAATGACAAAGTAGATTATTGGACAAAAATTGACGATCCGCTTTTGTACTTGAATTATAAGTATGATGATATTTCAGATAAACTTCGTATAGACGGGAACAAGTATTTTTCGCAAAATAATCGTGGGAAACTTTACTTAGATACCTTATGGAAGAATTTGAATGGGGATAAAGATAATCTTAAAACAATGGAAGATCTTTATACTAAAAATGACCTCTACAAGTTGAGTGAGGATGAGTTAGAAGAGTATAAAGAACTCTTAGAAATTGCTCGAGATAGCGGAAAATATATGTTGCTTCAAGAGTTGGATAATCCGTTTTATACGGATGATCAGCCTGAATCGCAAACTCCACTTCAAATTATTGAGCGGTTTGGGTATAAAACTAAGACGGAAATTTTTAATGGTTCTGTTTTGCAGGCCTCAGGTGGTCAGACTCTATTAGCCGTTTTAGATGGGAAAGTCGAAGTAAATGGTAATGATCTAGAAATCAGTGATGAGAATTCCAAGTTTCTGTATAAGAACGTAGATACGATTCGTTACAAAACAGGAGACCATGTTAAGTCTGGGGATATTATCGGAAAGGTGGCTGCTGAAGGAAATCAAACAGTCTATTATCAAAAGCTAGAACCTGATCGATCAAATAAGAAAGACAAAGATGGTAATGTTGAAAAGAGTTGGACCTATGTCAATGTCGGTTTTTACTTCCAGCGTGTAGAATACACACAAGCAACGTCTGTTGTCAGTGATATTGAAACATCTGGAGAGAAAGGGAAACGTGCAAGAGCTTTTGCGGATGCAATCAAAAAGAATATACCAGAAGCAACTGTTGAAGGGATTGCAACTGTTTTAGGAGGATTTGATATTGAGAGCTCCATCACTTTTAAACGATATGAAACGGACTACCTAACCAATAATCAGTTTGATAAGGTTGCTAAAGAGCCTACTGCAGAAAATCTAGTTGGCAACTGGGGAGCCTTTCAAGCTATGTATCCTACCTTACCTTTAAACGAAAGAGGTTACCTGGTCAATGGATTGCACTATATCGGAATTGGGATTGGTCAATTTACTGGTCCTCGTGCTCTTGCATTGTGGAATTTTGCAAAAGCTGTGAATGGAGATATTTGGTCTGCAGAAGTTCAAACAAAATTTCTGCTAGAAGAAGATGATCCAACTAGACGGGCAGCCTTTAGAAGAATTGTGACTTCAACTGGATCCGTAGAAGCCCTTTCAGAGGACTTTTTAAATGCTTGGTTGGGAGTTCCGGGGAACAAGCTTTTAGAACGGCAATCTGCAGCTCGTCAATGGTTGAACTTCTTAAAAAATAAGGGAGGTGGTTCGACAGGTATATCTAGCCAGCAAGTTCCAGCAGGATATAAAGATAAGCTCCCTTATGGACTACCTACAGATCAAGCAATTTTAGAAGGTCAAGGTTATTCAGGTAATGCTTATGAACTAGGCAATTGTACTTGGTACGTCTATAATCGCTTTGCTCAAATTGGGATTGGAATTTATCCATATCTGGGTAATGCCAATCAGTGGGTTGACAGTGGTCAAGTTCAAGGATATGAAATTTCAACGACTCCAAAACCAGGTTCTGCAGTTGTATTCATGAATGGTGTAGCTGGAGCATCGCCAATCTATGGTCACGTTGCATTCTGTGAGTACGTTAATAGCGATGGTAGTTTCTTGATTTCAGAAATGAACTTTGGTGGTTTATATGTAACGACTTGGCGTACCTTGACACCACAATCAGGCATCTATTTTGTTACCCCTAAATAAGAAAGGAAAAGAATGTATAATCAAAAGTTAATCAAAATGGTAAAGAGACTCCTTATAGGAGCCGTCGCCGTTTTATGTATTGTCCTGGGCTATTCTATTGCTCAAGTACAACAGAATTTGAGACAGAATAGTCAAGTTCAGGAAGAGGCGAAGCAAAAACCAGAAGAGAAACAACAGGAACAACTATCTCTTACTGAACAGCAGGTCGAGGACTTTCTAATTGCTTACTATACCAAAAAGGATTTAGAAGAGAATCGTCCGCGATATAAGCCTTTTATGACTGATTCTATGTATCAGGAAACTGTTCAAGAAGAACAAAAGCCAGTCAATCAGACCTATAAGGGGTATGTGGTTGACCAATCTTATGAATCAGGCTCTATCTACATTGATAAAACACATAAAGTTGCTTTAGCTCAGATTAAATATACTAGTACAACCTTAACAGAAAAAGATAATCGAGATTCTAAGGGGCTTACTGGTACCACTAAGGCTACAATTCGGTTGACCTATGTGGAGCAATCAGGGAAGCTATTGATTAATAAAATTGAGCCGATCGTCTTGACTGAAGCAAAGGGGCAAAGTATAGAAACTTATTCAGATACTAGCAGTTCAAGTTCGACTTCAGTTTCCTCTGCTGAACAAACGACCTCATCCAGTAGTAGCCGATAAGGAGAATTGAATGAACAAGAGAATAAATCAACTTGAAACTAAACTTGAAAAAATCAGGAGTGACAAGGCGAAAGCGCAACGACAAAAAGAAGAAGCGATTGACAAAATCAAGAACTACACAGTCCAGGAAAGGGATGTGGAGGCTCAACTTTTCGTTGCCCTTTCGGAAGAAAGTGGGCTATCTTATCAGGAAATGAAGGATCTAATCCTTCCAGCACAATCAAGTAACCAAGGAGTGAACCATGTATAAAATTATCAATCAACAGACTAAACAAGAGGAAACATTTGAACATCGAGACGAACTGTTTTCAAAGCTAGAAATCATCAACGAACGAATGAAGAGTAATAAAATAAACGGAATCTATCTAATCTATTCTCTCAATTCTGAAGGTGAAACTCTACAAGAACTTAGTCTCGAAATGCCTTTTGTTGGAATCATTGATCAGTTGCTGGAAAATTTTGGTACGAGTGTTGGGAAGAAAAAAAGAGGTTTTCTTCATTTTTTGGCAAAACATAAAGAAAAGAAGTCCACACAAGGCATACCAGAACCCCAGTCTCAACCCGAATTCCAATCAGAACCAGATCCTGAATTAGAAGATCTAACGGTAAAGAAAGAGGCGAATATGGCTCGTCAAAGAATTGCTGAGCTAGTGTCTCAAAAGCCTCAAGATGAGGTTGGAGAGGAATTGACTTTGGAAGATAAAATTACCTATTCTTCTAGTCAATGGACTACAGAGAATTTCAGTAGATTGGACGAAAAAGAGGAAGAACAAGTAGAACCTTCACAAGATGAAAATACACAGGATGCAGCTACAGAAGAAGTATCACCGGTTGTTGAAACATTTACTCAGAAAGAGAATAAAATGATTCCTGATCAAAAGGTTGAATCTTCTTTCTCTCTTTCTCATGCGACTACAGTAAATTTACCTTCAGAGGTTATTGATAGCTTTGAGGCTCAGACGATTACTTATAAGCAATCTATTAAAAATAAAATCAAATCTAACGAAGATTTTATCAAAGAAGCAAACGAGGAAATTGCCCAGTGCCAAAATAGGATCGATGAGTTGCAACAACAGATTTTGACTAAAGAATCTCAAGCCACTCAATTGAAAGATCTTTATTTCAAAATTGAAGAGGTGAGCTAAAATGGAACAAGAACAAGTGGTAGCCCAGTTAGGACGGGCAACTCTTGTGACAGGAGAAGTAATTTTAAAAGGTCTTTTCCTGGTGTGCTCTAAAGGAATTGAAACTTATCAAGCCAGAGGGGAGAATGTAGTCTTTACTGGTGAGACAGACTGGAATAAATTCATGGCAACAGCAGATGCTAAAGAAGTCCAGCAATTATTACATAATGAAGTCAATCTCGAGGCAGTTCGAAAAGAACTTGGCCAATACGGGATTGGCTTTTCTTTTTATACACACCCTGATGGTAAGACAACTCTTGCTTTCAATGCAAAAGATAAAGGTGTTGTCGAACAAGCCTTTAAGGATGTACTAGAAGGGATCACAAGAGATCCGAAAGGATTCAATGATCGGAATCTTAAAAATGGTAAAACAACTTCTTTTGAGGAGAAATTGAAACATTTCAAAGCAGTTGAACAAGAGAAAATTGCTTCCCTGCAGGTAAATATTCATACCAAGGAATTTGTTCTTCCGGAAAATATCGAACCACAGATTGGAGGGAAAATGAAGTGATTACAGAAAAGAAGAAACGGAGACTTAGGCCGTATTTGTTGTTAGGACTAGGTCTATTCTACCTCTTTCATTGGCTCTTAAAATTGTGGCTGTTAGCACCAGATACCGATTCAGTAACGGATGTATTTGGACTTGGAAAGCTTAACTGGATGAGCGACCATCTAAGCGATAAATCTTGGATTGATTTTCAATTTACTCCTGCTTCTTTATTGGTTGGTATGGGCGGATTTCTGATTGCTTTTTTGCTGTATTTGAGGGTAACGGATACAGGTACGTACAGGTATGGGGAGGAGCATGGGTCGGCACGTTTTGTGACCAAAGAATGGTTGATGCGATTTCGAGACAAAGAATCAGAAAAGAATATGATCTTTACTCAGAATAGCCAGATGGGACTATTTAATAACCGCTTGAGCTATGAAAATCAGATTAATAAAAATCTTCTGGTGTATGGAGGTACAGGGGATTCAAAGACACGTAGTGTTGTAAAACCAAATATTTTACAAGGCAACTCTAGTTTTGTAACCACAGATACCAAAGGGATTTTGATTCATGAGACAGGGAAATCACTTGTCGAAAAAGGTTATAAGATGAAGATTTTTGATTTGATTACTTTCCTAAATTCAGATGGTTTCAATGTTTTTAGATATATTCACAATGAAATGGATATAGACAGGGTAGCTGAAGCTATTACAGAAGCTCTAAACAGAAATGGTCATGAGAGTGATCCTTTTTGGTCGGCAGCCAATAAACTCCTGATGCGTTCTCTAATTGGCTATCTTTATTTTGATAGTCAGCTCGATCACTATCTGCCAAACCTGGGTCAGGTTACAGATATGATTCGAGAATTGAGACGGAATCATCCAGAAGCGGAGAGTCCGGTTGAATTGATGTTTGAAGACCTGGAGAGAAGGTGTCCAGGGAATTACGCCTGCAGACAGTGGAGTTTATTCAATAAAAACTTTGACGGACAGACACGTACTTCTGTCTATGCTATTTTTGCGACTACATTCTCAGTATTTGATCATGAGCAACTAAGAAAGATTATTGAAAAAGATACACTGGAAATTGAAAAATGGAATATTGAGAAAACAGCTGTTTTTATTCATATTCCAGAAGTAGATCCAGCTTATCAGTTTTTGTCTGCTCTTCTTTTTAGTACCATTTTTGATGTGCTGATAAAAACTGCAGATGCTGTCATATTAGGTAAGTATCCAACAAAGACTAAGGAAGACCTATTGCATATACAGGTATGGGCGGATGAGTTTGGTCAGATTGGCAAGATTCCTAATCTGCCACCCCTCATCTCTGTTATTCGTTCTCGAGAGATTTCTATCAAAATGATGGTGCAATCTCAAAGTCAGATTGAAGTATTGTATGGTAAAGAAAATACGAAGACGATTCTCAATAACTGTGGTGCCATTCTTTATTTAGGTTCCAATGACCCAGATACGCTTAAGCATTTATCTGAGCGAACAGGGAAGCAGACTTTAAATGATCAGAACTATACGGAGAGTAGAGGGAGAAATGCCAGCAGTTCCAAGCAGAACTCTAAAATTGGTCGGGAATTGTTGACACCGCATGAGGTTGCTACAATTGGAACAACGGAAGCCCTACTCTTCCTATCCAAACAAAATGTTTTTAGGGATCAAAAATTTAACCTGGATACGCATCCGAGAGCCTATCTCTTAAGTAATGGCCCAAACGATGACAACTGGTATTGTTACAAGCGCTATCTAAGCGATATTGATGAGTGGAAAGACCAGGTTGGGGAAGAAAATGTTATTCATATCGATATTGAGGAAGTGACGGCTGCTCCTCTTGAAGTAATTTAGGAAAGAAATGAAATCTAATGGAATTTTATGACTCTTATTGCGTTTTAATTGCTATAAATTGGGATCAGTATGTGTGGCTGCATCAGGAAGGCAAAAAAAATAACCTGGCATGAAAATTTTGCTCATGCAGGTTTTTTTCGTGATTTTAATACAGCTAAAAGGGTAGCGGAAACTCATTTATTAGAAACTTTTGGAGCCATAGGCTTCTATAAGATTGTTGGTTTTTCTACAGATGAACTTGGATATATCGAAACCAAGAACTAGAAAGTACAGTCTGTCTTAGTTGTTCTTATGGTATAATAAAGACAAATACCAAAAGGAGGTAACCCATGGCAGTTTCAAAATTTTATGCCGTTGCTAAGACAAAAGATGGTCAGAAACGTGTTGTAAACGCATTTGAAGCTCTTAAACTAGCTGATGACAATCCTTGGAATTATCCTACAGATAAGATTAACGGTGTATTTTACGACTTGGAAACCGAGCTAAAAGTAAGCCCATCTAACGGTCGCACAAATTTGAAAACTCGAAAACGTGGCCAGGCTTTTTTCCGATATTTTACTGGAGAATCAAGCCCATTAAGGGACAAGCCGGGGAGCTTCTCCTATACGCCTGAATTAATTGCTTTTCTTTCTGCCTTTGAAGTAATTCAGAAGTTTCAAATTCAGGAGGGGGAGACGACCATTATGATTTTTCCAGAGCGTATTGCTAAACTTCAAAGGGTGCCTTTTCCAGACGGTGGGTATTCTATTTTAAAGTTTTATATGAAGTTGGAGGAAACCTATCCTTATTCGGCATATTATCGATTCAATGGTATTTTAGCAATTGAGTTCTATGTATCTGGAAAACCAAGTCGTCTGAAACGAGCAGAGTTAGCTAGAAAGGGCATCCCTCTTTTTGAAGCCAAGGCCTTCTTTCCAAAGTGGATTCAGGAAAGTCTTCCGGAGGAGTTTGAAAATCCTGAGGAACTAGCAACTATTGCAAAAGAAATTCGAACCACTTATCAAGATAGAGATTATAAACTCTATGGACGTTTTCAAAAAGAACACATGATAACACCAGATAACGAAAGGAAGTACCAAACTTTGAAAACTTATGAGGATCAGTGCCAAGAACTTAAGGATGAAATTAAGCTGTTGAAATCATCCTACGATGAAAAATTTGAAAAAGTGAAACAACTTTCAGAAGATATCAAGCAGGCCGAAACACTCTTGAGAAAGTATCACGAAGAGGAGGAGTATTACAAGAAGTTAGAAAAGGATAATCAAAAACTAGAAGAAGATAAACGAAAACTGAAGCAGGAAAAAGGAGCGATTCTCACTGAAAATCAACGTCTAACCAATGAATCACAACGTTTACGTAGATTGAAAAATGTAGCAGAAGAGAAGATAGAGTCTTTACAAAGACGATCGTTCTGGCAAAGACTTTTCAATAAATAAAAATAACAGGTAATGAAACAGTTCTAAAAACAGAGCTGTTTTTTTGATGAAAGGATAATCAAATGGATTTAGAACAATTGAAGCAACGACGAGATGAGCTGATTAAAGATAATGAGTGGGCGGATGGTTTAATTAAAAAGAAGGAAGAAGAACTATGGGAAGTGAAAGTGAGAACGATTGCAGCTTCTGAGCTAGCGAGATCGGCATTGGAATCGGCTGTACGTTCTGCAGGGATTGTAGATACCTTTTATGGCCCAGATAATGGAAAGAAAGGGAAGGAAACAGAATGAATACACTATTACAAAAACAATTTAAACGAATGAAGCGTGAAGTTGAGGAAGAAACTGCTCGAGGGATTGGTTATTTTGAGGGGATTTTAGAACATATCCCTTCTTACCCCCTATCCGAAGCAGTAAAAGAGTTGGCTTTAGCTGGCTGGATTACTCCTCATACAGATGTCATTGATGTCCAAAATATGATTGTTACAGAATCTATAAAATGGATGAATTATCAGGATTTCAAAGAAGTTGCACCCTACTTGTTTTCTTACCCTCGAGAACAACGAGAGAAAGATTTATTGGTTCGACCAGTGAAGATCTCCAGAGAGTATTTTGAGGAATTACAAGCCAATGCAGAAGAATTATTTCATTTGAAGCAAGACTTGCTTCAGATTAATAATCAATTAGATGCTAAAATCCAGGAATTGGAGATGGATCAGCTACCAAATGGTGATCAGGTCATTGGAGTTGATCTGGAAGCTGAGGAGGTATTGTTACTACGAACTTCAGAAAATGCTCAAGTTGAGGAGTGGGAGGTTCGTAAAGATGGCTTGATTACTGATTATCGTTCCAATCTTTCAGAATCAGCTCAAATTGTAGAGGCTTTGCTTGAAATGAAAAATTCAGAGATTGATACTATTCTCTACGAGGAAGTAATCAACTATTCCAAGAGAACTTGGCCAGATTCGGAGCCAATACAACTTCCAGAAAGTATCAAGGAAATGTTGAATCAAGAAGCTAAGCTCGATCCATCATATTATCAAATAGCCCAGTTTGAAACATTAAGACAAGCCTATATCTATGGGATGATTTCACCTAGCTTTCAGGAACATTTTCCTCATTATTCAGATTTCGTTAGGAACTATGTCGAAGATAGGGAACAATATGAATTTTTCGACTATCGTACAGAAGCAGTTTCTCTAGCTCAGGAAATCTTAGTCCCCCGTTTAGACGATATTAATCGGATTTTAAGCACTAACAATCAGGAGCTAATTGTTCAAGAAGTCACTGGGTATTCTCAGGGTGAAAGCTGGGATCTGGCCTATTTGAGGAATACAAAAGCTGAAGATCGAGAATCGGTTCAGTTCTATCTTGAAAATGAAATTGGAGCTTGGTATAAGGGAAGTTTGACAGAATTAGCTGTTATCCGATTTGAGGATATCGATCCGGAGAAGGGCTTCAATGGCCAGCAGGAAGCTGTCTATCACATTGATGATAACTTGTTACTTCAGGATAAACTCAAACAAGTCCAGCACCTTATTCCTGATTTAGAGCGTTTCGTAGAAGCAGAAGAAGTTGAGAAACAGCTTAACCAGACTCAGGATTTAGCAGCAGAAAAAGAAGCGTCAGAATATTCATTGTAAGGAGGTAACAGATGCCATTAACGAAAGAAGCGACTAAAAACCTATCTATCCTTTCTGTTGCGGAACAGCTGGGAATGGAGTTAAAGCGCACGGGGAACTATAGCTATACATGGACAGAACACGATTCATTTGTCATCGATGTAAGGAAGAATGACTTTCATTGGAATTCTCGATCAGAATTTGGAGATGTGATTCAATTAGTTCAAACCATACGAGAAGTTTCTTACAAAGAAGCCATGAAATTCTTGGAGACTGGAGAATTTACGGAAGTGGATTTGGCGGTTCAGACGGCCTCAAGAGAGCCTTTTCGCTATAGCTTAGAAAGATATGAGCATCCAGATTTCAACGCTTCCAGAAGCTATCTGAGGGATCAGAGAGGTCTTTCAGATGATACGATTGATTTCTTTTCGAGTCAGGGAAGCATGGCGGAAGCCACTCGAAAAAAAGGAGATTATTTTGAGCCTGTGATAGTCTTTAAGTATAAGGACAACACAGGCTTTTTAGCTGGAGCAAGCCTTCAGGGAGTGGTCGAAAACCGGGTACACTATCCGGAACGTGGTCGCCTAAAACAAATTATGAAAAACTCAGACGGCCAACTTGGCTTTTCAGTGGATATTGGAAAGCCCAAGCGTTTAGTCTTTGCGGAAGCTCCAATCGATCTAATGAGTTATTATGAACTTCATAAAGATAACCTTCAAGATGTCCGACTAGTTGCTATGGATGGGGTCAAAGAGGGCATCATTAGCCGACGTTTTATGGAATTGTATGCAGAGATGAACGATAAATCCTATCAAATAGATCAGAATACTGGAAAAGCTCTAGAAACTGTCGTCAACACAACGGATTATTTCAAAGACGGCCAGCATCAGGATATGATTACGCTGGCTGTAGATAATGATGCTGCAGGGCAGAATTTTATTACTCGCTTACAAGAAAAGGGCATTCCGGTACAGATTGCCATTCCACCTATTGTCCAGATTGACCAGAAAAAGGAAGATTGGAATGATTTCCTGAAGAGGGAGAATGAAGCTCCTAAAGAGCTGGCGCACGTTTACATAGCAGATGAAAAGTCCTGGCATTACCATGGCTATTTTTCAAAAGAAATAGCTCTCGCAAAAGCGCAAGAGCTAACTGCAGATGATGTAAAAGCCTTTGTCTCAGCTAGACAGCTGACAAAGGAAGAAGTCCATCAGGAATATACAAGGATTATCAATCAAGAGAAAGAAAGGAAACATACCATGTCTGAAGTACATGAGGCAGGGGCTGAATACGAAACAGAAAAGCCAGATAACAGCCGTTTGGCGCAAGCTAAACGAAAGCTAGAGCGACTCAAAGGAGAAGCTGATGAGGCAATCAATGCGGCCTATTCTCATCAATCCCTAACGAATGGCCAGCCTATGAATGATAAACGTGGTGGGGGCCGTTTTATGCAGAAGCAAGAACAAATTGAAAATCGTGTCTTCTCTAAATTGGATGAAATCAAGGAACAAGAAGAGCGAATTGAAAGACTCCAGGAAAGAGAAGACAGAAAAGCAGCAGGTCTCAACCGGCAGGGGAATGGTCTGGATATGAGTGTCCAAAATATTCCCCGTATCCGGGAAGAAATTGAGAAGGCAGAACGTGGAGAATCGAGTTATAGGCCTGAAACTATCAAGCGTTACAAAAAGGAATTAGAGCACCTAGAAGCCATTCAAGATAAAGTTGATGGACTGGTTATTCAACCAGAGACACAAGCTTTAATTGATTCTGGAGAGGTCAAGCAGTGGGCTAAGCAGCCAAATATCTACTTTGTAAAAGGGCTACGTCGAGTTGCTTTGGAATTGACCGAGGAAGGGAGATTTGAACTATCTCCTAAATATCGCCCTAATACGGATGAGGAAAAAGAGGTGGTAAACAAGTTACTGTCCAAACAAAAAAAGCAAGGTGAACTAGTCCTAGAAGATGATCAGAGTTCTGAATTGAACATAGATAATAGCAGTCTATCTCCAGAAGATGCGGAATGGCTGAAGCAGAACTGGGATAATATCAGCTTTTCAGTAGAGCCTAAAAAACAGATGGTTATTGATTCAGATAAAACAGTGACCTTTGAAAAACCTTCCAATCCTCTTGGAGATTCTAGTAGAGCACTGGAAGAAAATCAGAGCACAGAAAAAGCTCTTGGGAAGTCTCAAGAGCAAAATATGAATTCAGAGTATCAAAAAAATGAGAGGACCAATGGTAGTCAGGGGTCTTTACAGCCCAAGGCTGAAGGCAGTCCCAAACCCGTACCAGAAGTTGGTACCTTTGAACGCTCTGTTACCAGTCGCCCTACGTTATCCTCTCATTTATTATATTTTAGCATAAATGAAGAGTTCCAGTCAAGTAACGATGGCCACTATCATTCTATTTCCTCGCATGAATTAGCTAAATTGAATCGTCCAATTCGTAGTCAAACTATTCAGAATGCAGCGCAGTATTATTTGGATGAATTAGCCAATTCTAAAATTTATTATGTCACTCCTGATAAGACTGTTCAAGTGAATTTTGAAGAAAAGCACTTCATGCACTTGACGGGGATTAAACCACTTGCACCAGGGCAGACACCTGAAAAAACTTTACGTGATTTTGCAGAGGGAAACGGGCACTTTGATAATATTCTTTTGGCTAACAATGATGCAGCTTTTGACAAAATCAACGTCCTGTCAGATCTTTCAGTAGCAACAGAAAGTACGTCTTTCTATTTTGATGATTTAACTAATCTTAGACGATATAATGGGCGCTTTGACAGTCTTATAAAGTCTGATGATAAAGATATTATTTTACTGTTTAAAGAGCTGGAAGAAGAAAATTATATTCCAGTATCAGTATTTCAATCTAGAGCCAGACTGGTCAAAGAACTGGAGACGGCAGATAAAACTCCTATTCTTGCAGTATTCCGTGAACGTAATGGCCACATTGAACAGCTATCGATCAATGAGGACTATATTAAGGATGGGGGCAAAGAATTGCAATCCATTATGAAAAATGGCTTGTTTGAGGAAATCCAGCCTGATGCAACTAAAGAAATTGAACAGATTGCTCCAGAGAACACATCGAATAAAACTTCACTTGATTCAGCTACCTTTACTCAAGTCTTAGATACTGTTTATAATTTAGGTGTGCCAGGTGACATCTCAAAAACTCCAGAAGAATTTCATCAATCCTGGAATCAGTATCTTGACTATGCGAAACAGTACAATGATAAATTTGATCAGATTGTTGCTGCAGCTGGAGAAGATCATCTTTTAGATACAAATTCAGATTTTTATAAAGAATGGAAACAAGATTATATCTATAAGGAGAACTACCATGTACGACTTCAATGGGCTGAAGAGCGCCCAGATGGGCCTAAATTGCCATTTAAAGAAACAGAGCTGATATCTTATCAAGATTTTGCTAAGGAACTATATAAGGCCAATCAGAGCTTCTATCAGCTACATCAGGAAGGGCTACAACAAGTAACTGGTGGTCACCCAGAAGCCTACATCTCTCCAACTAAAATCCAGTTTAGTATCTACGCTCCTGATGGTGAACTGATCCAGGATGGCATCCGTTACGATATTGGGGACGAGATTAACCCAATCGCTCACAAAGAAAGACTTGGAACACGAGAAATGCGAGAGCATCCAGAGTTGATGAAGATAGATGAGACATTATTCAATCAGTATCATCTGGAGAGATTGGCGAGTGAACAAACCATCGAAAACATTCGGGATGAATTTGAGAAATCACAAGTCAAAAATTTGCAAAATACACCAGATAATCCATACGAAAAAATTTATCAGTATAACCGAAAAGATGAGAGGGATCGTGATTTGGATGGTGATGGTATTTCCAACTCCGATGAGATGTTGCAAGGAACAGATCCCTACAATGCTGCTTCTAACCTTCATAAAAGGCAGGAAGATAGAGAAAGAAGGACAGATGCTGAAGTGGAGACTGGAGCTATTATCACCGAAGCAATTGCTGCTAAAAGTTCAGAACAAACCATTTCCCAGTTAGTCGCAAATAAAGATACAAAAGCTTTAGCTGAACACTTGAAAGAGGGAATGAAGAACTATTTAGATTCGGAACAGTTTAAATCGTTCTTGGATATGATGAGTAAGTTTCACAACTACTCACTCAACAATATTCATTTGCTGAAGATGCAAAATCCTAATGTTTCCCGTGTTGCAAGTTTTAATAAATGGAAAACAGATTTTGACAGAACAGTTAAAAAGGGTTCAAAAGCTCTGAAGATTTGGGTTCCGTATCAAGTGAAAACTAAAATTCCTGTTAATCAAAAGGAGTTGAGTTTTTCTCCGTCTGAGAATGAAATGGAAGAGAAGGAAGTCACTGTTACTCGATTCAAATTAGGGAATGTCTTCGATGTTTCTCAAACAGAAGGAAAAGAATTGCCAAAAGCAATTAATGAATTAACTGGTTCTGTCAAAGATTATGAAGATTTATATCGAGCAGCCAAAGCAGTTTCGATGGATAATCAGGTTTCTATCAGTTTTGAAGAAATTAAAAGAGGAAGCGCAAATGGTTATTACTCTCCAGATGAAAATAGAATTGTCATTTCAAAAGGATTAAAGGGTCAAGAACAGATTCTAAAAACAATCTTTCATGAAATGGCTCACTCAGATTTACACAGAGGAACTAATGCCCAATATGGGGACGACCAATATCGTAAGCAAGAATTACAAGCTGAAAGTGTAGCCTATGTCGTAGCTAATCATTTTGGTTTTGATACGAGTAGTTACAGTTTTGGATATTTGGCTATTTGGGCGAAAGATAAAAATGGTTTTGAAGATATGGTGGAACAACTGCAGATTGTTCAGAAGGAAGCAAAAAGTTTGATTGATCGAATGGATGCTAAGTTAGAACTGGTGAAAAATAAAAGTGTAACGAAAGATAAGTTTGCTTCTAAACTGAAACAGGCAAAAGAAAAATCTGAGCAATTGGGTAATCAAAAGGCGGAGGCTGTAAAGCAGGTGGAAGAAAAAAAGTTCCTGAGCAGCCCTCACTAATGGAGGCACTAATCCGTCGGAAGAAAAACAAAAAAGGAGAAACAGAAGATGATTGAAAATCTAAGACAAGAAACTTTTGATATTTTAATGGAGATATTTTTTGAGAATGAGGCTACAGATTCGCCAAAAGTAAATGAAGTCAATCAGCATATTTCTCGTAAAGAATGCCTCTACATTCTTCGTAGAGATATGCGAATCAAAACAAACTATGAGTTAGAAGAAGTAGAAATGTATCCCATTGCACTCAAAGAAATTGAAGGAATGAGTGATGAAAGATTTGAGCAACTAAAAGACGAAATATTAAAAATGGAGCTGGTTGATACAATGGAGCTTCTACTGGAAGACTTAAAAGTTTAGTCAAACTTTTCCCTCGTGATAGAACAACATTCCTGCTTGCAGGGATTAGGGGATTGGGGATTTCCCCAAAGATTTAAAAAGTCAAGAATAGTCAGGGGTGAACCCCTGACTATCTTTGACCTTTTTAAAAACAGCATTTGGGTACCCAAGTGCTATGCTTGCCAGAAGAAAAGGGGCCCTAGGCCCTCAAGCAAAAAAGTCAGAAGAAAGGATAATTTTTTTGAACAATGGAGAAAAACGAAAACGAATGATTCAGAAGAAAATTCGTTTAACGGAAGAAGAGGCGCGATTTATTTCAACAAAGGTTGCAGAATCTGGAATGACAAATTTTAATGCCTTTGCCCGAATCATGTTGATTATGGGGGAGGTCAAAATCTTAAATTTTGAAGAATTGAAAGAATTGCGAAAGGAAATAAATCGAATAGGGGTCAATATAAATCAGGTCGCAAAAAAGGTGAATGAAGATGATCAGGCCAGTCTAAATGAATTGAGCCAGATTCTTGAATTGCAGAAACATTTGAAAGATACCGTCAATCAATTTATTCAAAAACAGGAAAATCAAACAAAGGAACAAGAGCGATGGTTGTAACAAAAGTTCTTCAGATAAAAGGAGTGGCTTCATTAGGACGATCTACAAAATATATTGAGGATGAAGCAAAGACGGTCGAGCTGACTGATACAAAAAGTTTAAATAATGCTTTACGCTATATCGAGAATCCATCTAAAACGAGTTTCTTAGAACAAGATGAACAGATTGAATTTCCAGCAGTGGTCAAAGATGGTCGAGTAGTCAAGCAACTGGTATCTACTTATGGAATTACAGATGCCAGCACAGCGACAGAAGAATTTCTTTTGACCAAAAAGAATGCTGCTCAACGAGCAGGGACAAAAGAACTATCTGATATTCAAAACCCGAATCGAGTTTTAGCTCATCACATCATTCAATCATTTTCTCCTGAAGATGATTTGACTCCGCAAGAAATTCATGAGATTGGCCGTAAAACAATTTTAGAATTAACTGGTGGACAACATGAATTTGTCATAGCGACTCACATGGATAAGGGGCACATCCATAATCATATTATTTTCAATTCCACCAATTCGGTTACGTTAAAAAAGTTTCGATGGCAAAAAGGAACGAAAAAAAGTTTAGAGAATATCTCAGATAAGTATGCGGATTTAGCTGGAGCTAAAATTCTTAAAGAGAAATTATGGACTAATCGAAAATCGTATCATGCCTATCGCAAAAAAAATTCTTTTCGCTATGAGATTAAATCTCGTTTGGATTTTCTTTTAAAACATTCGACCTCATTAGAAGATTTTAAATCTAAGGCCAAAGCTTTAGATCTTGTTGTTGATACTTCAGGGAAGGAAATAAAATATCGTTTAACTGACCAAGAACAAACAAGAAATGTTCGGGATCGTACTCTATCCAAAAAAGGAAATTATTCTTTGGAGAAAATTTCTGAGAGAGTAGTTGGTAACGAGGTGACCTTCTCTGTCGATGAAATTAAATTTGAATATGAAAAAATGGTTGCGGAACGAGAAGATGATTTTGAAATGAGAATCACAGTTGAAGAATGGCAGGTGATGGAAGAAACAAAAAATGGGATCTATCTTGAAATGGAATTTGGGATTAGAAATAAGGGAACCATTCTTATTCCAGCTCATCAGATTGAAAAAGCAGAAGATGACTCTTATGAAATTTTTATCAGAAAAAATGACTTCTACTATTTTGTTAATCCTGAACACGCTGATAAGAATCGTTACATGAAGGGAGAAACAGTCGCTTCCCAGTTGTCGTATGATAATGGAGAAATGATTATCCGAAAAAATCCTAAAATCTCAACTTTGGATCAGCTTGTTCGTGAATATAATTATCTATCCGCTCATGGAGTGACAGAAGGACAGCAATTTGATGAATTGTTAAATCGTTTTGAAGAAGAACTAGAAGAAGTAGATAACTTGCTTGATAAATTAGATCAACGCTTGGGTGAGCTTAATAAAATTCAGTCTGCATTTCTTGCATTGGAATCAAGCAATCCTCAGGAAGTGAAACTAGCTGTTTCTATTCTGAAAGACTTGAGAGTAGATCCTAGCACTCGCAAGGCTGAGATTGATAAACTTGTTAAAGAGGCTACCTTTGAACGCCAGGCTTTGTATCAACGAGTAGAAGCAATTACAAAAGATTATAAGCTACATCAAGACATTGAGAAAAATGTGGAGCAGCGTAAGGATAGAGAAACTTCATTACAAAAATAAATATAAATATAAATATAATTATAAACATATTTACAAATATAATTATAATGGTATAATAGAAGTATAGAAAATAACAAGGAGATAGGTAGATGGCAGAAAAATCTCATTGCAAAATTTGCGGTTGCACTTGGAACAATGCTTGCTATGCTCCTGACAAAGGAGCTTGTTGGTGGATAGATGAAGAAGAAACAATGTGTAGCCATTGCTATTACGGATGGAATGGAGAAATAGAATGAAAATTATTACATTTGCCGCTATTAAGGGCGGTGTTGGGAAAACAACTTTAACATTTAATTATGGGGAATGGTTGGCTAAGAAAGGTCATAAGGTTCTCTTTATAGACTTAGACCATCAATGTAATTTGACTCAGTGTTATAATATCTATGAGAGTAAGAATACAATTGCCAATGCTTTTAAAGGTGGCGACGTGGATATTAAACAAGTTAAGGAAAATATCAGTCTAATTCCAGGTTCAGTTCAGCTTGACACGGTGGAACGAGATCTGGAGAACAGCGATAAGAAAAATATGTTACTTTATCTTTGGCTAGAGGATAACTACGAAAAGAAGAAGTTGGATCAGTTTGACTATATCTTGATTGATTGTAGACCAGACTTTGCAACAGCTACTAAAAATGCTGTTGCGGTCAGTCACGCTATTATTAGTCCCTTGACTCCCTCGGAGTTTGGTTATAATGCCAAATTCAATCTCTCAACTCGGTTAGAAGCATTCAGAAAGGATGTAATTGACTATCGTACAAGGGAATCATACATTACTGCTGAGTTATATTTCTTAGCAAATATGATCCGACCGAACTATGGATCATCAAGAGAGTTACTGGAAGCTCTGGGGCTTGAAGCTAAAGAAAAGGGAACAGACAACCTTCTAGGAATTGTACCAGCAAAAGAGTTATTCAATCATTCCACGATTGATAAAATCTCTATTGCAGATATGGAGGAAAATCCAGAACTTTATCAAAAACACAAAAAGTTTTTCATTGAGCTGGAGCAGACTTTTTCAAAAATTTATGATACAATATAATTATATTTATAAACACAAATACAATTATAAATATAATTAGAAGGAGATTATCATGGCATTTACCCCTAAGGAAAAAGAAATATCACAGATCATTGAAGCGAGCAGCCAACTTGATCGGACTCCAAATGAAGTCGCAGTTGAGTTTGAAAGCTTTGAACGTAAGAAACAATTTCAGTTTACTTTGAAACCAAGCAATCGGAAAAAATTGGATGAAATTGCTAAAGCAGCCGGCGCAAAGTCTGCATCAGATTACCTTGATAAACTGATTGAAAACCTATCACTATAAATATAAATATAATTGTAATTATAATTTTAATCAAAAAACCTTTCCTTATAGGGAAGGTTTTTATCTTTGCTGACAAATAACATTTGAACTCTTGAACTAAAATCTTTATACTTTTTTATTATGATTTTAGTTGGGAGTGTTTTTAATTTGGATACAAAAATTATTGATGAAAGAGAATTTGTAGAGAAATTTAAAGAGAAAAATCTACAAGGATTTCATAAATTTGTAAGTGACTATGACAACTATATTGCTCCCACAATGAGAGCTAGAGGCTACAAATTTGTAAACTATGCTGAGAGAACCGTTACTTTTACGTTTGGCCAGGTAACTTTTTCAAGAAGGCGCTGGTATAAGAATGGGAAATGTAGGATTCCAGTAGATGAGAAGTTAGGTTTGGAGAAACGTATTGCCTATTCCAAAGAACTGCTGTATCAAATCACTAAACTAGCTACAATGTTACCGTATCGGAAAGTAGTGGAAGTTATTGAACTGATGTACCAGGTTTATATTACTAAAGACACGGTGTTAAAAGCGATTAAACTAGCAAGTCAATTGTTAAATGAAAAAGAAAATTATCGTTTCTATAGCGATGAAGTACCTGTCAAAAAAATTGAGGCTCCTGTTATTTATCTTGAAGGGGACGGTGTCTGGATAAAGGTCAGTGGACGTGAAAAAGAACAACAGAATAAAGAATTATCTCATTTTGTCATCCATACTGGAACGGAGGAGTACGGAAAGAGGAAAATTTTAAAAAATAAGGTGGAAATTGTGTCATCCAATAATCGAATAGCAAGGAAAAAAGTAGTAGATTATATTTATAATCACTTTAAAATTACATCAGATACTCTACTTGTGACAAATTCAGATATGGGTCATGGATATACTCCACATTTATTTAAAGAGATATCAAATGATCTAGGAATTAAGCATCATCAACATTTTTGGGATAGATACCATCTAAACAAAGAAATAAAAAAGTTGGTCAAGCCGTATTCAGAAGAGCTACTAGATCAATTTATGAAAGCTATAGATAGCCATTGCAAGCAGAAATTGAAAACAGCTATTGATACTCTAGAATCATTAGTCCTGCTTAATCGGAACGAAAAAAAGATTGATACCTTTACGGTTTTTAAGAATAGAATTCTTGGAAATTTTAAATATACGCAGCCACCTGAACAGAGGAATCTAGATACAGCAAGTTTAGGAATCATGGAAAGTCAGCATCGCAAAATAAGTTATCGGATGAAAAATAGAGGGATGTATTGGTCATTAAACCATGCCGATGCGATGTCCCATCTTATTTTGCTGTCTTACAATCAAGAACTCCGAGATTTATTTTTTGGTAATTGGAGAAATGAATATGAAAAATACCACTCAGAAGGAATGAGCAGTGCAAAAGTACGAAAAAAGATTAATCAAGCTCCAAGGAGTTTAGGAACGATTGTAAATGCTTCTTGGAAGGGGCGAAAGCAGAGAGATAAACAACGTTTTGTAGGGAAAAAAATAAATAGATAGTATGCTTCAAAACGGTTCAAACTCTTGACTTACAGGAAGAAATAGTGTATAATATTCTTATAACTAAAAAGAGGCACGCAGCAACGTACCTCTCATAAAGATAAACAATTGGTGCTTGTTTATCAGTAAGATTAATACTATCAGAAATTTTAGTAGATGTCAAGGCTGAGCAAGTAAAATTGTTTAGCCTTGTTTTTACATTTCCGTTTTTGATGTATTTTTTTACTACCTCAAAAGAATAGACACAAACTTCTGCTATAAATTTCTTTACTTTTAGGTGGAAATTTGGTAAACTGTATCTTGTGCGTAATGGACGCACAAAAATACAGTTTATCCGCTGAGGAAGGTTCCTCAAGATTGACAAAGATAGGAGAATAAAATGAATCCATTAATCCAAAGCTTGACTGAAGGTCAACTTCGTACAGATATTCCATCATTCCGTCCTGGTGACACTGTTCGTGTACACGCGAAAGTTGTCGAAGGAAACCGTGAACGTATCCAGATTTTTGAAGGTGTTGTTATCGCACGTAAAGGTGCTGGCATCTCAGAAAACTACACAGTTCGTAAAATCTCTAACGGTGTAGGTGTTGAGCGTATCTTCCCAATCCACACTCCACGTGTTGAAAAGATTGAAGTTGTTCGTTACGGTAAAGTACGTCGTGCGAAATTGTACTACTTGCGTGCACTTCAAGGTAAGGCAGCTCGTATCAAAGAAATTCGTCGTTAATTCGACTAAAAAACTCTGCTTATTCAGCAGAGTTTTTATCTAGCTCCCTTAGTTCAATGGATATAACAACTCCCTCCTAAGGAGTAGTTGCAGGTTCGATTCCTGCAGGGGGCATTTTAAGTAATGCAAAGAAAAGCAAAGAATATGCAAAGTGTTTATTTTAAGGCAATCATCACAAGTTAATTTTTAAAAATAATTTAGTATTTTTTGTTTTTTTGACCAAATCATGACCAAATTTTGACCAAAATTAAATTTTTAGAAATTAATATAAAGTAAAGTAGATCAAGAAATTGGTCTATTTTTTGTGAAACAGTATTAAGAGTTATTAAAAAATATTTTATCATTTTCACTATGAAATTGTTCTGTCCATTTAAAAATGTTGGAAGAGACTAAATAATATTTTTGGTTTATAGAACAGATATAAAGTTTTAAATATGATTACGCTTTAAAAAAATGTTGTATTTTATTGTGTTATCCCTTGACAATTTTATTTAGAAAATATATGATAAGATTAATGACAGCGGTGTCATTTTGTCTGATGTAAAAAAATTTAGTGATACATAGTAAAAAAACAATAAAAAATTTGGAGGTGTTTTATGAAGCATTTTGTTCACAATGAGGTTTTTAGTATTCGGAAACTTAAGGTTGGATTGTGCTCTGTTTTGGTAGCGGTTTCATTCTTGGGGGTACAAAGTGTTTTTGCTGATGAAGTTATTACAAGTACTTCACAGATATCTATGAATAAGCTTTCTACTTCAACCACCAATAGTTTAGAAAGCTCATCAACTAATAATTATGATAAACCTACTGGGATTGACTCTTCTACTTCACAATTAACCGATAGTAATGTTGATTCTCCTTTGATACCTAATAAAGAATATAAAGAAGATGGGGTAAATACTGGAACTTTTGAAGATGAAATGAAAGATTCTCCTCTTGTTTCTAATAGTGACCTTTCTACTTCAACTATCAAAACTTTAGAAGGTTCCTTAACTAGTAAACATGACAGTTTGACTGATTTTATTAGTACTTATTCAAAGTCAGTTAGTTCTGAGAACGAAGTTGCAGATACCTCTAATAGTAATGAAGTGCGAGAGAGTAACACTGCCTTAGAAAAAGGAATTGAAGTTTCGGCTTTAAATGTAAAAGATTATGGTGCAGTAGGCGATGGGGTTAATGATGACAGACAAGCAATTCAAGATACAATAGATGCAGCTGCTAAAGGATTAGGTGGAGGAAAAGTATATTTTCCTGAGGGGACTTATTTAGTTAAAGAAATTGTCTTTTTGAGAAGTCATACACACCTAGAAGTACATGAAAAAGCTACAATATTAAATGGTATCAATATCAAAAATCATCCTTCTATTGTATTCATGACAGGTTTATTCACTGATGATGGAGATCAAGTTGAGTGGGAACCAACCGAAGATATCAGTTACTCTGGTGGAACAATTGATATGAACGGAGCTTTGAATGAAGAGAGGACAAAAGCTAAGAATCTCCCTTTGATTAATTCTTCAGGAGCCTTTGCTATAGGAAATTCAAAAAACGTAACAATAAGTAATGTAACCTTTAAAGATAGCTATCAGGGACATGCCATTCAAATTGCAGGTTCAAAAAATGTACTAGTAGACAACTCTCGGTTTTTGGGACAAGCTCTCCCTAAGACTATGAAGGATGGTCAGATTATCAGTAAGGAGTCTATTCAAATAGAGCCATTAACCAGAAAAGGCTTTCCATATGCATTAAATGATAATGGTCAAAAATCTGAAAATGTAACAATTCAAAATTCTTATTTTGGTAAAAGTGAAAAATCAGGTGAATTAGTAACTGCAATTGGGACACATTATCAAACTGCAACAACTGAAAATCCTTCAAATATTAAAATTCTAAATAATCATTTTGATAATATGATGTATGCGGGTGTTCGCTTTACAGGATTTACTGATATTTTAATAAAAGGAAATAGGTTTGATAAGAAAACTAAAGAGGAAAGTGGACACTATCGTGAAAATGGTGCCGCTTTAGTTAATGCTTATAGTTATAAAAATGTTAAAGATATATTAGATTTGAATAAACATGTGACTATTACTGGAAATGTATTTAATATTGCTGATTCTAACACTAAAGCAATACGAGTTGCAAAAGATAGTGCAGATTATCTTGGAAAAGTAACTGATATTACTGTAACAAAGAATATCATTCGTAATAATTCGAAAAATCCTGAACAGCCAAATATTGAAATGTTAAGAGTCAGCGACAATTTGGTAGTGTCTGATAATATCATTTCAGGAGGTAAAGACGGAATCGTAATTGAAGAATCCGCTGGAAGTATCACTGTCTTAAATAACCAACTTTCCAATTTAACTGGAAATCATGTTTCTTTACTTAAAACTGATTTTAATGGGACCAGTTCAGACACAAATAATAGTGTCGGTGATTTTAATATTATAACTGAGAATGAAAGTTATAAAATCTTTTCGCAAAATTCAGTTAATCACTCAGATAACCACTCAGATAAGCATGTAGAGGAAATAAAACCTGTAGCTGAAAACAATAATAATTTAGCTAATAATTACTCAGTAAATAGTGTAGATGATAAAATTGAAAAATCAAATCATGATTCAGGTAATGTAGTAACAGGAGAAATTTCACAAAAAAAATATGACGTAACTAATGTTAGTGAAGTAGTTAAGACAAAAAATAATCAACATGCATTACCAAAAACTGGATTAAATAAAATGGTTGAGTTGCTTTTAACTATTATTGGAATTTTCCTTCTATTTGGACAAAGGAGTTTTAAACGTCATTATGAAGATAGATAGAATATGCTCAATACAAGGTAGCACTATAGAGAACGAAGATAGCGTAGATTACAAAAATCAATATTTCTGGATTATAGATGGAGCAACAGATTTATTTAATTCAAAAGACTCTATAGGTTATTCAGTTTCAGAAGTATCTCACCTTATTTCTGAATGTCTCAAGCAGTATTGTGACGATTCGTTATCATTGAAGAAAATTTTCGAGCTTGTTTTGGATGACGTTAGAAAAATAATAGAGATAGATAAGTGTGAGTTTGATGATTATTACCAGTTACCAACTTTTGCCTTTATTTTTGCGAAATTATCTGGTTTAAAATTAGAATACATAATGATTGGCGATTGTGTTATGATAGTCAACAATCAAACTATTACAGACCATAGAGTAGATTGCCTTTTTGAACAAGGAAAATTTTCAATCAAATCTAATGATGAAGTTGATAAAAAGACTATATTACAAAATATTAGGAAGCTAGCTAATAAACCAGATGGATATTGGATAGGTTCACTAGACAAAAGTAGTATAAATCATGTTATCAATGGTAGTTTGGAAGTAACTAGTAATCATATTGTTTTAATGACTGATGGTTTTTACGATTTTTATACTCAAAATTCAGGCTACAATTTTGGAGAGTTAATTGAAATGAGAAAAGAATCTACAAATATTGATCCTATTTATGGTAAAAAAGATGATGCAAGTATTTTGATAATTAATGTTTAAAATAATTTCATCATATGATGAACTATAAAGACAGTTATCTATACGAGTTCTTTATAGTGCAATTGATTATTGAGGTTAGATAATGTTGAGAAAGCATTTTGACAATGAAATTATTGAGTTGTCTAATAATCTAGAAGATATATGGGTTTCTATAATAAAAAAATATGAAATGATATTTGATGACTTAACCGAAGTTCAAAAACAAAGTATTATAGATAATGATTTAGTTATTAATGAAGCAGTTGTTACAATAGATATGAAAGGTATTGAACTCATCTGTTTACAACATCCTGTTTCTGTTGATTTGAGAAAAATTATAACTATAGTAAAATTATCCACAGATATTGAACGTATTGGTGATCGAATCATTGAAATAGTTAAGAATTTAAAAAATATTCATACAATGCATGAATGGGGACCATTATTTTATGAAATGCTAAAAATACATTTTATTCTAGGGGATCACTTAAAGAAAACTCTAACATGGTATAAGAATAGAAACTATGAACCTGACGTATATGACTATAATAAAAAATGTAAGTTGATATCTGGTCTATGTCAAAAACTAGGAGACAAAGTAGTAGAGAACTTTCTTATTGAATCCTCAAATGTTGATGAAGCTATTGTATTTTTAGAAGTTATTAATATTCTTGATAAGATGTCCCATACAACAAAATCTATTTATAAATGGTTAGATTATCAGGAAATTGGAGTATTATAGTTAAAGAGGAGTATATATGCAGACAATAGTAGATAATTTTGCTAATAAAGTTATTGAATATGGAATTTATAAATCGATGGACCAAATATATATAAAAAATAGAATATTGGCTTTAATCGGTGAAGAAGGAACTGATAAGATTTCAAATGATAGTGATCTTAAAAAATTAAAAGACAATTTAGTAGAAATAGCTTTAAAGAATGGTAAAATTGCTGATTTAGCTGAGGCAAAGGAATGTTTAGGTGCAGAGCTGATGAATTTTATCGTTCCATTACCAAGTCGCCTTAATGATATTTTTTGGAGTTCATATGATGTTTCGCCACAGGAAGCAGTTGAAGAGTTCTATCAGTTAAGTAAAGATAGCGACTATATTAAATTGTCAGCTATCGCTAAAAATATAGCTTTTCATACTGAAACTAATTATGGTTCACTTGAAATTACAATCAATTTATCAAAACCGGAAAAAGATCCGAAAACAATCGCAGCAGAGAAATTGGTAAAGTCATCTAATTATCCAAAATGTTTACTTTGTATGGAAAATGAAGGTTATCAGGGGAGAATAAATTATCCAGCACGTGCTAATCATAGAATTATTCGGTTGGAACTGGGAGACGAAGTATGGGGTTTCCAGTATTCCCCATACTCATATTTTAATGAGCATGCGATATTCTTGAATAGTCAACATGTACCAATGGCTATTACGTCCAAAACATTTGAACAATTATTGGAGATTGTTGATATTTTACCAGGGTATTTTGCTGGTTCAAATTCTGATCTTCCTATCTCAGGAGGTTCTATTCTTAGTCATAATCACTACCAGGGAGGAAAACATATTTTCCCAATGGAAAAAGCAAAAATTGAGAGAGAATTTCTTTTTAAAGACTTTGAGGATGTTAAAGCAGGTATTGTAAAGTGGCCGATGTCAGTGATTAGGCTACAAGGTGAAAATAAAAATCGTTTGGTAGAATTAGCTACTAAAATCCTAAATATCTGGAGAGAATATTCAGATTTAGAAGTAGACATCATTGCTAAGACTGAAGATATTCCACACCATACGGTGACTCCTATTGCTCGTAAAGTGGATGGAAGATATGAATTGGATATTGTTCTGAGAGATAACCATACTACTAAACAATACCCAGATGGTGTTTACCACCCTCATCAAGATGTACAACATATTAAAAAGGAAAATATCGGGTTAATCGAAGTGATGGGACTTGCGATTTTACCACCTCGTTTGAAAACAGAGTTAGAAGAAGTTGAAAAATATCTTTTAGGAGAAAAAAATTCAATTGCAAACTATCATTTAGAATGGGCTGATCAATTGAAAGAAAAATATCCTAATATTAAAAAAGAAGAGGTTAATCGCGTAGTTCAACACGAAGTAGGACAAGTGTTTGCGAGAGTTCTCGAAGATGCTGGCGTTTATAAGAATACTCCGTTTGGACATGAAGCATTTATGAGATTTGTTAAGTCGGTTGGAATTAATTAGGAGGAACCCAAATGGCAATATTGGTGACAGGCGGAGCTGGTTATATAGGTAGCCATACCGTAGTAGAATTATTAAATTTAGGGAAGGAAGTTGTCATTGTTGATAATCTTTCGAACTCTAGCATCTTAGTGTTAGATCGTATTGAAGCAATTACAGGAAAACGTCCTACGTTTTACGAGTTTGATGTTTGCGATAAACAATCATTGAGAAAAGTATTTGAACAAGAATCAATTGACGCTGCAATTCATTTTGCAGGATACAAAGCTGTCGGCGAATCCGTGCAAAAGCCTGTGATGTACTACGAAAATAATATTATGAGCACATTAGCTCTTGTTGAAGTGATGTCAGAGTTTAAAGTTAAGAAGATTGTATTTTCATCGAGTGCGACTGTATACGGCATTCACAATCAATCACCCCTCATTGAGACAATGCCGACAAGTGCAACAAACCCTTATGGGTACACCAAAGTGATGCTTGAACAAATTTTAAAAGATGTTCATGTAGCAGATTCAGAGTGGAGTATTGCATTGCTTCGTTATTTTAATCCGATTGGGGCTCATGAGTCTGGGCTTATTGGTGAAGACCCCTCTGGAATTCCCAACAACTTGATGCCTTTTATTGCACAAGTAGCTGTAGGCAAGCGATCAGAGCTAAGTGTTTTTGGAGATGATTATGATACGGTAGATGGTACTGGTGTTCGCGATTATATCCATGTAGTGGATTTAGCGATAGGGCATATAAAAGCTTTAGAAAAAGTATCCGAAAAAACAGATGTTTATATTTATAACCTGGGCTCAGGAGAGGGAACTAGTGTATTACAACTTGTAAATACATTTGAAAGTGTCAATAAGGTTCCAATTCCTTATAAAATTGTTCCAAGACGATCAGGAGACGTTGCGACTTGTTATGCAAATGCAGACAAAGCGTATAAGGAGTTAAATTGGAAGACTACGAAAACGGTTGAAGACATGTGTAGAGATACATGGAATTGGCAATCCAAAAATCCTAATGGATACAATAAATAATAAAGCACAATAGTCTTGTGATATGTATATATAAAAAAAATCAAAAAAAAATTATGAAAGCGCTTGACAAAGTAATCGTTTACATTGTATAATGTAAACATGAATGACACCGATGTCAAAAATAAAAAAGAAGGTCTTTTTATGAAAAACTTAACAAAAATTAAGTTCAAAGAGAACGGGGAATTCAATCATTTCCCAGGGAATACAGTTGTTGCAAATCTTTATACTAATTCAGATTTGATGGAAGTTGTTGATATCATTCAATCACGTTATAGAGAGTTGCCATTTATAGATAAATTTACATTAACTCCAAGAGATTCTATTCATATGACAGTAATAGAGTTACTTTGTCACGAAAATCGTGAGTCTGAATTTTGGAGTAGTCATCTACCACTAGATACACCATTACAAGAAATTCATGATTACTTTGCTAAGCAACTAGAAATCTTCCCATTACTCAACGAAGATATTCATATGCGAGTTACTGAAATGGGCAATCAAAACATTTTAGTTGAACCAGCAGATGAAAAATCAGCTAAACGATTAGAAGAAATTAGAACGTATGTTTCAGAAAAAGCAGGTGTTCGATTCCCTAATCATGATCGCTATCAATTCCATATCTCAATTGGATATCTTCGAGTTCCATTAACGGAAGATGAAAATGAAGAGTTTACAAAGGTGAAAAAGGAATTAACAAAAGTTCTACTTGAAAAGATTCCTGTAATTACTGTAAATCGTATTGATTATACAGTATTTGAAGATATGAGACGATTTGTTCCATATTGTGAAAAATTTTAAAAAAAATTATAATTAAAAATATAAAGGAGTTTTCATATGAAAAAATCTAAATTATTATCACTTTTAGCTGCAGGGGTTGCGGTTACAACATTGGCAGCATGTTCAGGTGGTTCAACTAATTCATCAAATTCTTCGAACGATACACCTCAATCAGAAGAAAAAGCTGATAAGAGCCAAGAATTAGTAATTTATTCTAACTCTGTTTCAAACGGACGTGGAGATTGGCTAACTGCTAAAGCAAAAGAAGCTGGTTTCAATATTAAAATGGTTGACATTCCAGGTGCTCAGTTGGCAGATCGTGTTATTGCTGAGAAGAATAATGCAGTTGCTGATATGGTATTTGGTATTGGAGCTGTTGATTCAAATAAAATTAGAGATCAAAAATTATTGGTACAGTATAAACCTAAATGGTTAGATAAAATTGACCAATCTTTATCAGATAAAGATAATTATTACAATCCTGTAATTGTTCAACCATTAGTTTTGATTGGTGCTCCTGATGTTACTGAAATGCCTAAAGATTGGACTGAGTTAGGTAGCAAGTATAAAGGTAAATATTCAATTTCGGGGCTCTCAGGTGGAACAGGGCGTGCTTTCTTGGCAAGTATCCTTGTTCGTTATCTAGATGATAAAGGAGAATTGGGTGTTTCTGAAAAAGGTTGGCAAGCAGCTAAAGAATATTTGGAAAATGCGTACACTCTTCAAAAGGGTGAAAGTTCAATTGTTAAAATGTTGGATAAGGATGACCCAATCCAGTATGGAATGATGTGGGGTTCTGGTGCATTAGTTGGACAGAAAGAACACAATGTTGTATTTAAAGTAATGTCTCCTGAAATTGGTGTCCCGTTTGTAACTGAACAAACAATGATTTTGAATACTAGTAAGAAACAAGCTTTAGCTAAAGAATTTATTGATTGGTTTGGTCAAACAGAAATTCAAGTAGAGTATAGCAAAAACTTTGGTTCTATTCCTGCAAATACTGAGGCAGTTAAAGAGTTACCAGAAGCTACTAAGAAATTTGTTGATCAAGTGAAACCACAAAGTATTGATTGGGAAGCTGTTGGAAAACATTTGGACGAATGGGTCGAAAAAGCTGAACTTGAATATGTAAAATAGGACATAAGTGTAATTTTTAAAATTCCAAGTCTCTCTAATGTTTCTGCACATACAAAAGAAATTAAGAGGGACTTTTTATATATTAGTAAAGGAAGTTAATAATATGATTAAATTTGATAATATTCAAATTAAATATGGTGATTTTATCGCGATTGATAATCTTAATTTAGATATTCAGGAAGGAGAATTCTTTACCTTTCTAGGACCTTCTGGATGTGGTAAATCAACAACTTTGAGAGCTTTGGTAGGTTTTCTAGACCCTTCATCTGGAAGTATTGAGGTTAATGGCACAGATGTTACGCACTTGGAGCCTGAAAAACGTGGAATCGGGATCGTATTCCAATCTTACGCACTATTTCCAACAATGACAGTTTTTGATAATATTGCATTTGGTTTAAAAGTTAAAAAAGTTGCTCCAGATGTTATTAAAGCCAAGGTTTCTGCAGTGGCTGCTAAAATTAAGATTTCAGATCAACAATTGCAACGTAACGTTTCAGAATTATCTGGAGGACAACAGCAGCGTGTAGCTTTAGCTCGTGCTCTTGTTTTGGAACCTAAAATCCTATGTTTGGATGAACCCTTGTCAAACCTAGATGCAAAATTACGTGTGGATTTGAGAAAAGAGTTGAAACGTCTTCAAAAAGAATTGGGAATTACAACTCTATATGTTACACATGACCAAGAGGAAGCGTTAACGCTATCTGATAGGATTGCTGTTTTTAATAATGGTTTTATTGAACAAGTGGGGACACCAGTAGAAATTTATCATAATTCTCAAACAGAATTTGTATGTGATTTCATTGGAGATATTAACGTACTTACAGATGAAACTGTTCACGGAATTCTTCTAAATAATGCTCATGTTTTTTTGGAAGATAAAAAAGGTTACATTCGTTTAGAAAAAGTTCGCTTCAAACGTGAAACGGATCAGGATTTTGTCTTAAAAGGTTCAATTATTGATGTTGAATTTTCAGGAGTTACAATTCACTATACTGTTCAGGTATCTGAAAACCAAATTCTTAATGTAACAAGTATCGATAGTCAGTCAGCTATTAGATCTGTCGGAGAAAGTGTGGAATTATTTATCACACCATCAGACGTTCTGCAATTTTAAGGAGGGGCAGTATGCGTCATAAATTAAATTGGAAAGATTGGCTCATTCGTTTAGGCTTAATCTGGTTCTTGGTAACTTTCATCATTTATCCAAACTTTGATTTAGTAGTTAATGTATTTGTGAAAGGTGGGGAGTTTTCACTTGATGTCGTACAACGAGCTTTTAAATCTCAACGTGCGATTCAGAGTATTTTTAACAGTTTCAAGTTAGCATTCTCACTAATTATAACTGTTAATGTTGTTGGTGTACTTTGTGTATTGTTTACAGAATATTTTGATATTAAAGGAGCTAAAATATTAAAACTAGGATACATGACGTCACTAATCTACGGTGGAGTAGTTTTGGCTACTGGTTATAAATTCGTTTATGGACCATATGGAATGATTACCAAATTTTTACAAAGTATTATTCCATCTTTAGATCCTAACTGGTTTATTGGTTATGGTGCAGTTCTATTTATTATGACATTTTCTGGTACTGCTAATCACACCTTATTCCTAACCAATACAATTCGAAGTGTAGACTATCATACTATTGAAGCTGCACGTAATATGGGTGCCAAACCATTTACAGTGTTTAGAAAAGTAGTATTGCCAACTCTAATTCCTACTTTATTCGCTCTGACAATTATGGTTTTTCTAAGTGGGTTATCAGCAGTAGCAGCACCTATGATTGTTGGTGGGAAAGAATTCCAAACTATTAACCCAATGATCATAACATTTGCTGGAATGGGAAATTCTCGTGACTTAGCCGCCTTTCTAGCAATTATTTTGGGTATTGCCACTACGATTTTGCTTACTATTATGAACAAGATCGAAAAAGGCGGAAATTATATTTCTATTTCTAAAACGAAAGCACCTTTGAAAAAACAAAAAATCACATCTAAACCATGGAATATCATTGCACATATTGTTGCTTATGCTTTGTTCACTGTTTTCATGTTACCATTGATTTTCATTGTATTGTATTCATTTACTGACCCAGTTGCAATACAGTCAGGAAACTTATCATTATCAAACTTTACTCTTGATAATTACAGATTGTTCTTTAGTAATAGTGTTGCGTTTTCTCCATTCCTAGTCAGCTTTATATATTCTATCATTGCAGCAACTACTGCAACAGTTCTTGCTGTTGTGTTTGCGCGAGTAGTTCGTAAACATAAAACTCGATTTGATTTCTTGTTCGAATACGGAGCTCTTCTTCCTTGGCTATTACCAAGTACACTTCTAGCAGTTAGTTTATTGTTCACTTTCAACCAACCTCAACTTTTAGTCTTTAACCAGATTCTAGTTGGTAGTTTAGTAATTTTGCTAATCGCTTATATTGTTGTAAAAATTCCATTCTCTTATAGAATGGTACGTGCAATCTTATTTAGTGTTGATGATGAGATGGAGGATGCTGCTAGAAGTATGGGGGCTTCACCATTTTACACAATGATGAAGGTTATTATTCCTTTCATCTTGCCGGTAGTTCTTTCTGTTATCGCACTCAACTTTAACTCTTTATTGACCGATTTCGATTTATCTGTATTCCTTTATCATCCATTGGCTCAACCATTAGGTATTACGATTCGTTCTGCAGGTGATGAAACAGCAACATCTAATGCACAAGCTCTTGTATTTGTTTATACAATTGTTCTAATGATTATTTCAGGAACTGTATTGTACTTCACACAGAGACCGCGTGGTAAGAAAAGGAAATAGTAATGCAATCATCCAGCATTGGACTATCATACATTGAAATTATTATTAGAGTCGTGTTATCTTTGGTCATTGGAAGTATTATTGGCTTAGAAAGAGGAAGTAAATCTCAACCAGCAGGTATTCGTACACATAGTATCGTTTGTATGGCTGCTTGTTTGATTATGATGACTAATGAATTTGTATCTTATAAGTTTGGAACAGGAGATCCGACACGTTTAGGTGCTCAAGTTATTTCTGGTGTTGGTTTTCTTGGAGCTGGAACAATTCTTATCACAGATAAAAAGAAGGTTACTGGTCTGACAACTGCAGCAGGAATCTGGGCTTCTGCAGGAATAGGTTTAGCTATTGGAGTAGGTTTTTATGAAGGTGCTCTGTTAGTAGCTATTTCTGTGTGGAGTGTGATTTCTATGTTTCAGCCTTTAAAAAAATATCTTCAAAGTCGTTCAAAAGTTATTGAATTATATATTGTAGTTAAATCTACTGAGGCATATAATCGAGTATTAGTTTATTGTGCAGAAAATGGAATTCGATTGAATGATTCAAGAACTGCTTTTGGAGATGTTAATTCTGAAAGAATTGAATATTTTGATGTTCCAGACAAAAGAATAGCATCATTTATGACTCTAGAACTTTCAGGTAAGTTTGAACATCTTAAACTAATGGAAGAAATAGCAAATATTGTTGGTGTTATTTATGTCGAAGAAGTTAGTTGATATAGAATAAACAAAGGGGCAGTTATTCTTGTCCCTTTGTTTTTTAGGTGATAATTGACTCGAAATTATTTGCAAAGTATAAGGATAAACATAAATGAAGGTATATAATATTAATTTTGACTGTGGAAGAATAACGTATTTTGAATATAATTCTTTAGTGCAAGTATATAGATTTCATTCTTTTTATGATGTTTGTGAAATTGTATTTTCGTCTTCTTTACCAGCTGATGATATATTAGCAAAAGTTATTGTTAAGGAAAAGATTATTCCGATCTTAGACTGCTATGTCCAAATGTTATTAGATACTTTTATAGTTTCAATGGATTTTACCGAAAATGATTTTTTATATTTTCGTGGTAAGTTATTTTCATACAAGTTTATCAGTTGTGAAGTAGAAAAAATTGTAAAGAATAAAAATTTTAATTGTCAATGTTATTTTTTTGAATCGAAAGAATAGAGTATAAAATAGAAAATTTTGAAATTAAAGTTTTTGTTAAGATACATTAAAATGTTTTACTAAATTCTCTTGTTAAAAAAAGTAAATATTGTATAATGATATTAGATAAATCATAAATGGAGGACTAAAGTGAAAAATTTAAACGGTAAAAAGGTAACTATTTATGATATTGCGAATTTATCAGGTTTTTCTCCAAAAACTGTTTCACGTGTTATTAACGGTGGTGAAAAGGTAAAAGAAGAAACTTATCGAGCTATTCAAAAAGTCATTGATGAGTTGTCGTATGTTCCAAATGCATATGCAAAAAATTTGACTAAGAAAGAAACTACAAATATTTTGATTTCCGTTAAAAAGATTGATTCTTTTCCCTTGATTTGGTTTCAAACTTTACTAGATAGAGTTCTACAAACTTGTAAAGAGTTTGGTGTAAACGCTATTGTTGAATACTTTGGTGAAGAAGATACGATTAGGAATTCAATAATTTCAAGTACAGGAAGCTTAATAGATGGAGTAATAGTATTTTATGAAAGTAAAGACGATATTCGGATTAATTATTTACAGAAGAATAATATGCCTTTTATAGTTTTTGGAGAATCTCGAACACCTGATGTTGTTTATGTATCTAATAACAATTTTCAAGCCACTTATGATATGATGGAATTAGTAACAAAAGAGAATATTAAAAGTATGTTGTTACTTATGGGAGGGGAATCTCTTGTTAATAAGGATCGTGAAAAAGGTATTCGTACTTTTTTGACTGATAAAAATTATTTAATGGATTTGCAAGTTATTTATGGCTTAACTACAATTGATTCAGTTTATTCATATGCAATAAATAATTTATCTAATCAAAATCATCCGGATATGATATTTGTTTCTGGGGATGAGAAGGTTCAAGGGCTGATTCGTGCGTGCTATGAGAAGGGGATTACCATTCCTGATGATATTTCAATAATTGGATTCGATAATATTCCTATTTCGCAATATTATACTCCAGCTCTGTCTACTATTTCTCCTAATTATGCTATGTTAGCCCAAAAAATGATAGAAGGTGTTTTAGCAATTATTAAAGGGGAAAGTGTCACATCTGTTGAAGTTTCTCCTAAATTTGTTAGGAGACAGAGTTTCTAGTATTGTTTAATTCTTGAAAATCCTAGTGGAAAAGATGGAGTGTTCTAAAATAAGTTCTGTTTAGCCTCCATTTAGTTTCTAATGAGTTGTTTAGTCGCTTTTCATTATAGATGATATGGGACTTTTTTCTACAACAAAATAGGCTCCATAATATCCATAGGGGGCATTTTTAGAAATGTAAAGAAAAAAAAGAAAATTCAAAGTGTTTGTTTATAGGCAATCATCACAAGTTAGTTTTTTTAAATAAGTTAGTATTTTTGGAATTTTTGACCAAAGTGTGACCAAAAGTCAATGAATATAGAATAAAGTAGATCAGGAAACTGGTCTATTTATTTTGTAATTATTAATGAACAGTATTTTTTAAGTTTATAATATTCAGTTTAAGTTAAATAGTTGTAATTATAGTATATAAGTTTTTCTTTGTTAATGTTATAATATAAAGTATATAAAGCTATTTTTCGAGGTGCGGATTTGGCAAATAATAGAAAAATTGAGACATTAGGTGTTTCATATCTGTCGACATTTATAGATAAGCATGAGTTACTTCAATCTTATTTTGATAGAAATGATAAAACTCCAGTGTGGGATGGAGAAATTCATGTTCTTAAATCATCGAGTGAGAAGAAAGACGAAATATTAGGTAAAGTACCTGTTCAGATTAAAACCACTAGACAGAAAAAAGATGTGTTAAAATCCTTTCCATTAGATGCTAGAGATTTAGAATTATATAAATCAAATGGCGGCGTAGTTTTATTTGTAGTTTGGTTGAGTGAGAATAATGACTTACGAGAAATCTATTATAAATCATTGCCTCCTTTTTCTATAAAAGATTTGCTCAAAAAAAGTAAATTAAAAAATAAATCTACAAATAGTAAGAAACTGTCCATACAGATATTTAAACTAGATGAAAAAAAGATGTATCCAATGTTAGTGGATTTTATAAATAATAGTCAGAGACAGTATAGCTTCATAAATACTGATGGTATCTCAGTTGAAGATATCTCTGACGATAATAATCTTAAATTCTATTTTTATGGACAAGGAAAAGGAGAGATATTTAACTATCAGAAAGAACACGATCTCTTCATTTATTATAAAGATCCTTTAACTGGTATTGAAATACCACTTGAAAATACAATAAAGGTTGTCGAAACTTACGAGGAAACTGATTTAATTATTACAATTGGAGATTTTACTTTTCAAGATGTAAAAAGACATCGATTCCCTGATGGGAGTGTACAACTACATTTTGGTGAATGCTTTAAAATGTCCTTTGATGTAAATAAAAAAATATTTAAATTTAATTATACAAGGTCTAATATGCTCTCAAAAGCCATGGAGTGTACGGAGGTACTTCAAGAGCTAGGAAGAGTAGGATATTTCAATCTCAATGGAAATAAAATAGAACTAGATAATCAGTCAATATCGGATATTACTTCACGGAATTTAGATAGCGATATAAAGGATTTGAGACAGATTTCTAACTTCTTGGAAAATATGGGTGTACAAAAGGATCTTGATCTAAACTACTTTGATAAACAATCTCAAAAAAATCTAAATATCCTTAATTCAGGTCTTGTTCTAAAGAAGAAGGTTGCCTTAGATTATAATGAATCTAAATTACTTCATCTAAGAATTGCTAATATCCATATTATTGCCTTATATAATTTTACAATAGATAAGAACGGAACTATGATTGATATCTTTACTGAAATTCCCTGGTGTAGGAGAGGTGAGGGTAAAGATTCTTCAGATATTTCAATTTTTGAAGTTTTTGAACCTAACGATTGGCTAAAAATAGATAATTGTAATTTTGATTCGGTTATTGCCTCATATCAAATATTAGTTGATAATGACTTGAAATTTGAAGATGCTAATAACACTATTATAAAAATAGTTATTGCTGCTGACATGGCAGAAGATGTTTCTAGAAGAGAGTTATTGCTTAATTGGGCACAATGTCTTTCTAATTGGAACTTAAAATACTCCCAAAATAGTGAGATAGCTATAATAAATGACCTTCAAATAAAATCTAGAGTTCGTAAATTAAACAGCAAAGAAATGGAGATTCTAAGCAATATTTTAGTAAATAGTAATGATAACTATGAACTTTGTTTCGGTTCATCAGTGTTATTAAAATCGAAACCGCAAGCTGATTTGTTTTGGAATAAACTGGATAACGAGACAAAAGAAAGATATAAAGACTTTCCTATTTATACTTTGTATATGAAATTATCGTAAAATTAAAAGAGATTATAAAGAGATAAAATATGGAAATAAAGAGGGTGATTTATTATAATTCAGTACCACAATTAAGGAAGCAATACCTATTTTTGCACTCTCAAGATTTAAGTAACTGTAAAACTGCAATTTAATTTATTGATTTACCCTCATTGTGATATGTTCATACTAAAAACCGCTCTCCTGAGCGGTTTTCGTCTATTCTTACCTTTTTACAATACCCACGTACGGATGGCATGGGCAACGCCAGATTCGTCATTTGATTTGGTGATGTATTTGGCGATTTTTTTGAGTTCTGGATTTCCATTTTCCATAACAACAGGGTTTCCAACGACTTCCAGCATGGCTCGGTCATTTTCTTCGTCCCCGATCGCCATGGTTTCATCTTTGGTCAATCCGAGTTTTTCAGCTAAGTGAGTGATGGCTGAACCCTTGTCTACATTCTTTTTAAGGAGTTCGAGGTAGAAAGGAGCAGATTTGTTGATGGAGTAGCGCTCGTAAAATTCGGTTGGAATCTTTTCAATCGCAGCATCGAGAATCTCTGGTTCATCGATAAACATACATTTGACGACTTCCTTGTCAGCCATTTCTTCAGGAGTGCGGTAAAAGATAGGCATGCTGACGAGGGTTGATTCGTGAACTGTGTATTTTCCGATATTGCGATTGGCAGTATAGATACCGTCCTTGGTAATAGCGTGCATGTGAACACCGAGCTTGCGACTGAGAAATTCCATATCCAGATAATCCTCGTAGGTCAAGGATTCGCTGATAATCTCATGGCCAGTAGCAGTTTCTTGGACAAGGGCACCGTTGAAGGTTACAACATAGTCACCCTCGTCTCTCAACTGCAAGTCGTCCAGAAGTTTGGCAACACCTGCGATGGGACGGCCCGTTGCAATCATGACTTTGACACCGGCTTGTTTGGCGTCTTGGATGGCAGAAAAGACTTCAGGAGTGATTTCCTTTTTACTGTTGACAAGGGTACCATCAATATCGACGGCAATTAGTTTAATACTCATATATTTCCTCTATTCGTTCTTATTTGGGGTAAAATGATCGTTCTCAATCAAGTGTAAAAATTGCTGGGTAATGCTTGCGAAGATGCTATTTTGGTCCAACATTTCTTTCGGGAAATAGAAACGATTGTCTCCGTGGCGACTGCCAGCAAGGGATTGAACGATAGGAGACAGGCTAGAGAGTTCCGCCAGTTCACCATTTTTTTGTAAAATCTCAATCTGTGTCCGTGGATTTTCAGATTCGGGACGATAGATATCATAAGGGAGGTCAAAATTCTTATGAATAGCAGTATAGTAGTCTGGATCAAAACCGATTTCTTCAACCAGTTGTCTCATGGTTGCGAGTTGGTCTTGGTCTTTTTCTGAAAAAGTAATGGATTTAAAGACCTTGCGGTTTACAAACCGTTGCGACAAGTCTGCGAGAATCTTGTCAGGACTGGTCATCCAGAGCTGGAAGTAGGTATTCATCACGCCATCATCAAGAGCCAGGTAGTCAGCTAGAGTGACTTTCTTCTCGAAAAAAGGGAGTAGATGTGGAGAAGTTCGTGCAAAGAAGTCCTTGTCCTCAGGGTAGAGTTCCTTGGCACGTTTGAGGAGATTCTGCAGGAGAACTTCCATGGCGCGTGTTGCTGGGTGAAAATAAACCTGCATATACATCTGGTAGCGACTGAGAACATAGTCTTCGATGGCATGCATGCCATTGCGCTGAAAGGCGATGCCATTTTCGACAGGACGAATGACTCGGAGGATACGAGTCAAGTCAAATTCCCCATAAGATGCTCCTGTAAAATAAGAGTCGCGCAAGAGATAGTCCATACGATCTGCATCAATCTGGCTAGAAATGAGCTGCACGACCTGCTTGTTAGGATAGGTATGGTCGATGACACTGGCCACCTTTTTTGGGAAATCTGGCGCTACTTGAAGCAGGACTCGGTGAATCTCTGTCTCAGGACTTTGGATGATTTCCTGAGTGATAGCCTCATGATCTGTATCAAAGAGATTTTCAAAAGTATGCGAGTAGGCACCATGCCCAAGGTCATGTAGGAGAGCAGCGGTCATGGTCAAGAGAGACTCAGCAGGATCCCATTCTTCAGGATATTTTTCTTCAAAAATCTCCGTGATACGTCGTGCAATCTCATAGACCCCCAAACAGTGGGAGAAGCGGCTGTGCTCCCCACCGTGGAAGGTATAACTGGAAGTTCCTAGTTGCTTAATACGGCGCAAGCGTTGAAATTCTTTTGTATTGATCAAGTCATAGATGACCTGGTTGTTTACATGGATATAGTTGTGAACTGGGTCACGGAATACTTTTTCGTTCATATGACCATTATAGCAAAATCCTGCTCTTTTTGGTAAAATAGTAGGACAAGAGACAAGAAAGAGGACCTGATGTGAAGATTCGGATGCGAAATACGATTCAGTTTGATGAACAGTTGGAAGTCATAGACCAACTCTATGACGTGGAAGTGCGTGAAAAAGGGGATTATAGCTATTTACTTTTCTACAATGAAGAAAAGGAAAAAGTGGTTCTCAAGTTTCATGGTAAGGAACTGGTGATGACCCGTTTCTCGAGTCCAAAGACCATCATGCGCTTTCTAAAGGATAGTGATAGTTTGGCCTATATTTCTACTCCAATGGGGATGCAGGAGTTTATCATTCAAACGAGTCACTACAAACTGGATGGGCAAAAGATTGAGTTAGTCTATCAACTGCAAAATCAAGAGGGACACCCTTTTGCCAGCTATCAATTAGAAATTAGCTGGGGATAAGAAAAAGGTTGGCGAGAGCCAACCTTATTTGATATAGAGTTCTTGGTTTTTTAGGACAATTTCACGAACACTTGCGAACTTCTTGAGTTTTTTAAGTTCTTCAGGATGGGTTACGAGAGTAATAACATAGCCCTCTTTGCCCATGCGACCTGTACGGCCAGCACGGTGAGTGTAAGTTTCGATATCTCTAGGGACATCAAAGTTTACGACACATTCTAGGCTATCGATATCAATTCCACGTGCCAGAAGGTCTGTTGCAAGGAGAAGAGTTAGTTGTTTGTCCTTAAACTTTTCCAAGATAACTTTTCGAAATTTAACATTGACATCACTAGCAAGGGAAACAGCCAAGATATCCCGATACTGTAGTTTTTCCTCTGCGCTTCCAAGGTCTGATAGGCTGTTAAAGAATACCAGACTACGAAAATCCTCTACATGAGCCAGTTTTCGTAGCATATCCACTCGGTGACGTTGGTCTACCTGCATGTAGAAATGCTGAATGTTGTCCAGTTTTTGATCAGAGAGATCAATGGTGCGCGTGTTTGGAGCAATCTTTTCTTGGTCAAACTTGGTCGTCGCACTCATGTAGATGAGTTGGTGGTCACGAGGTGCATAGTGAGTGATTTTCTCGACAAAGTGAATCTGAGAATCATCAAGCAATTGGTCAAATTCATCTAGAATGATGGTTTCCACATTCATCATCTTGATTTTTTTTAATTTGATGAGTTCAAAGATACGACCAGGAGTACCAATAAGAATTTCTGGCCCCTTTTTAAGGCGTTCAATCTGACGTTTCTGACTCGAACCTGATAAGAAGAGCTGAGCAGTCAAGCCGATAGCTTCTGCCCACGTTTTACATACATCAAAAATCTGTCCAGCAAGTTCGGTATTTGGTGCCAGAATCAAGAGTTGTTGAGCTTTTTTCTTTTGTAGTCTGAGAAGACTTGGTAGGAGGTAAGCTAGGGTCTTACCAGTTCCTGTTGGGCTCACTCCTAGGAGGTTTCCTCCAGCAAGAATGGGCTCAAATAGTTGAGTTTGAATGGCGGTGAATTCTTGGAAACCGAGTTGGTCACTTAGTTCTTGCCATTCAGTAGGTAGTTTGGTTTTCATTTTTCTGCCTCAAATCTAATGCCAGTAGTCTGGCGCATGGTATATAATAGGTCATGAACAGAACCTGCATCATCCAGCCAGATCTGGTAAAGTGTCTGGTCTGGTTGCTGGATCATGTGTGCAAATGCAGCGGCTTCCTCAGTCATGGTGTGAGGAGCTTGTTGGATAGGGAGCTGGACTTGATTTCCTTGGTGGTCGGTAAAAATAGCTGAGCGGACATGCTCAATCGTGTTGAGTGTCAAGGTACCATCCGCTGTGTAGACCTCGCAAGGAAGATTGGAAGTGATGTTTTTTCCAGCCTTGATATGAACTTGAAATTCTGGGTAGAAGAGGATACCGTCGCCATTTAGGTCAATGCTATTTTCAAGCTGTTGAGCCTGATAGGTCGCGTCCTGAGCTTTTCCAAAGAGGCGAACGGCAGCGTAGATAGGATAAATCCCTAAATCCATAAGAGCTCCACCAGCAAAACGGTCTGAAAAGACATTTGGCGTATGCCCAGCCAACAAGTCAGGCATCTTGGAAGAATACTTGGCATAGTTGAAATCTGCTCCCAGCACTTGCTTGTCTGCTAAAAAGTTTTTGATAGTGGTAAAAGCTTCTTCGTGGTAATTACGAGCTGCTTCAAAGATAAAACAGTGATTTTTCTCAGCTGTCTGTCTCAAATCTAGCCATTCATATGGCTGAGTGACAGCTGGTTTTTCAAGAATAACATGCTTACCAAAAGACAAGGCAGTCTTGGCTTGAACAAAATGCAAGGAGTTTGGACTGGCGATATAAACAACATCAAAGGGGCTCTTTAAGAAGTCCTCTAATTGATCAAAGAGTTGGATCTCTTGATAGCGAGAAGCAAAGGTTGCTGCTGTTTCTATCTTTCTAGAGTAGACAGCGACCAGTTGGTATTCACCACTGGCATGGGCTGCCTCTATGAAGTGATGGCTGATAGCACCTGTTCCGATGACACCTAGTTTAAGCATAGAGACTCCTTTTCCGACTTTAAATCCTTCCTTCATTATAACATAGAAAAGAAGGACTATCCAACAGATGGTAAAAATTTTCAAATGGACTACGCTTTTCTTAAAGAAAGTGGTACAATATTTAGATAAGTAGATGAAATGAGAAAGGGGAGAAAATGAGATTATTACCAATAAGAAAAATATCACGTCAGTCTAAAAGACTAGCGCTTTTTTTGACTTTTTGTGCAGGATATGTCGATGCTTATACCTTTATCGTGCGAGGGAATACCCTAGTAGCAGGCCAAACAGGGAATGTCGTCTTTCTTTCTGTAGGACTCATTCAGCAGAATGTTTCGGATGCCAGTGCAAAAGTAATGACCTTGCTTTCCTTTATGATGGGGGTCTTTTTGCTGACATTGTACAAGGAAAAACTACGAATAGTTAAAAAGCCGATTTTGTCCTTGATTCCACTTGCAATCCTGTCCTTAATTATAGGTTTTGTGCCGCAAACTGTTGATAATATCTATCTCGTACCTCCATTGGCCTTCTGTATGGGACTGGTGACAACTGCTTTTGGAGAAGTGTCAGGTATTGCCTATAATAATGCTTTTATGACAGGGAATATCAAACGAACCATGTTAGCTTTTGGGGATTATTTTCGGACCAAACATACTCCTTTCCTACGAGAGGGCTTAATTTTTGTTAGCTTGCTTAGCAGTTTTGTCTTTGGAGTCATTTTTTCGGCTTATTTGACGATTTACTATCAGGAGAAGACAATTCTAGGTATTCCTCTTATGATGAGTATCTTTTACTTCAGTATGCTTTTTGGAGGAAAAAAGGTTAAGAAAAAAGTTGAGTTTTGATTGATTTTACTTGTAAGAAAAAAGAAGATATGCTATACTTGAAGAGTTGACTATGCACAGTCCTGTGCAACCGCACGAACATCGTCGCTTGATTATTCAAGTTTAAGTGGTTCGTCCCACGATGCTAGGCGAGTCTTCACAAAATACGGGGAAACCTAAAAAATCATAGGAGGTGCATAATGAGCACATACGCAATTATCAAAACTGGCGGAAAACAAGTTAAAGTTGAAGTTGGTCAAGCAGTTTACGTTGAAAAATTGAACGTTGAAGCTGGTCAAGAAGTTACTTTTAACGAAGTTGTTCTTGTTGGTGGTGAAAACACTGTTGTCGGAACTCCACTTGTTGCTGGAGCTACTGTAGTTGGAACTGTTGAAAAACAAGGAAAACAAAAGAAAGTTGTTACTTACAAGTACAAACCTAAAAAAGGTAGCCACCGTAAACAAGGTCACCGTCAACCATATACAAAAGTTGTCATTAACGCAATCAACGCTTAATTTTAAGGAGAACACATGATACAGGCAGTCTTTGAGAGAGCCGAAGATGGCGAGCTGAGGAGTGCGGAAATTACTGGACACGCCGAGAGTGGCGAATACGGCTTAGATGTCGTGTGTGCATCGGTTTCTACGCTTGCCATTAACTTTATCAATTCCATTGAGAAATTTGCAGGCTATGAACCAATCCTAGAATTAAACGAAGATGAAGGTGGCTATCTGATGGTGGAAATACCAAAAGATCTTCCTTCACACCAGAGAGAAATGACCCAGTTATTCTTCGAATCATTTTTCTTGGGTATGGCAAACTTATCGGAGGACTCATCGGAGTTCGTCCAAACCAGAGTTATCACAGAAAACTAACACGGAGGAAAACATTATGTTAAAAATGACTCTTAACAACTTGCAACTTTTCGCCCACAAAAAGGGTGGAGGTTCTACATCAAACGGACGTGATTCACAAGCAAAACGTCTTGGAGCTAAAGCAGCTGACGGACAAACTGTAACAGGTGGATCAATCCTTTACCGTCAACGTGGTACACACATCTATCCAGGTGTAAACGTTGGACGTGGTGGGGACGATACTTTGTTCGCTAAAGTTGAAGGCGTAGTACGCTTTGAACGTAAAGGACGCGATAAAAAGCAGGTTTCTGTTTACCCAATCGCTAAATAAAAAGGTCCAGTGAACCTTTTTATCCCGAGCCTTGAAATGAAAAGGCGAGGAAGCTCTAAGTAGCATTAAATAAGGCTTTCCGATTTTTCGGAGAGCCTATTTTTTTGTTTTGATACCCAGTTTGGTACCCATCATTTTTTAAAGTCTAGTGTAGTTGGATTTTATGATGGCTATTCTTTTTCCTTTGTGGAAAACTTCTGAATTATGGTATAATGAACAGATAGAGAAGTTGGGGGTAGAAGATGAATATTCAACAATTACGCTATGTTGTTGCTATTGCCAATAGCGGTACTTTCCGAGAAGCTGCTGAAAAGATGTATGTCAGTCAGCCCAGTCTGTCTATTTCTGTGCGCGATTTGGAAAAAGAGCTGGGATTTAAGATTTTCCGTCGGACGAGTTCGGGAACATTTTTGACCCGTCGCGGTATGGAATTTTATGAGAAAGCACAGGAGTTAGTCAAAGGTTTTGATGTTTTTCAAAATCAGTATGCCAATCCTGAAGAAGAAAAGGATGAATTTTCCATTGCCAGTCAGCACTATGACTTCTTGCCACCAACGATTACGGCTTTTTCAGAACGCCATCCTGACTACAAGAACTTTCGTATTTTTGAGTCTACCACAGTTCAAATCTTAGACGAAGTAGCTCAAGGACATAGTGAGATTGGGATTATCTACCTCAACAACCAAAATAAAAAGGGCATCATGCAACGGGTTGAAAAGCTTGGTTTAGAAGTTATTGAACTAATTCCTTTCCAGACTCACATTTATCTTCGTGAAGGGCATCCTTTAGCACAGAAAGAGGAATTGGTCATGGAGGACTTAGCGGATTTACCAACGGTTCGGTTTACTCAGGAAAAGGATGAGTACCTTTACTATTCAGAAAACTTTGTCGATACCAGCGCGAGCTCCCAGATGTTCAATGTGACCGACCGTGCTACTTTGAATGGTATTTTGGAGCGGACGGATGCTTATGCGACTGGATCTGGATTTTTAGATAGTGACAGTGTCAATGGAATCACAGTCATTCGTCTCAAGGATAATCTAGATAATCGCATGGTCTATGTCAAACGGGAAGAAGTGGAGCTTAGTCAAGCTGGGACTCTTTTCGTTGAGGTTATGCAAGAATATTTTGATCAAAAGAGGAAATCATGAAAAAAAGAGGAATAGTAGCAGTCATTGTACTGCTTTTGATTGGGCTGGATCAGTTGGTCAAAAATTATGTTGTCCAGCAGATTCCACTAGGTGAAGTTCGTTCGTGGATACCCAATCTCGTTAGCTTGACCTATCTGCAAAATAGAGGAGCAGCCTTCTCCATGTTACAAGATCAGCAGTGGTTATTTGCGGTCATTACACTGGTCGTCATGGTAGGTGCCATTTGGTATTTACATAAACACATGGAGGATTCTCTCTGGTTGGTTTTTGGACTGACCCTGATAATCGCGGGAGGTCTGGGCAACTTTATCGACAGAATGAGTCAAGGTTTTGTGGTGGATATGTTCCACCTAGACTTTATCAACTTTGCGATTTTCAATGTTGCTGATAGCTATTTGACAGTTGGTGTGATTGTTCTATTGATTGCAATGCTTAAAGAGGAAGTAAATGGAAATAAAAATTGAAACTGGTGGACAACGTCTAGACAAGACTCTGTCGGACCTGACAGAATTGTCACGCAGTCTCGCTAATGAACAAATCAAGGCTGGACAAGTTTTGGTTAATGGGCAAGTAAAGAAAGCAAAATACACTGTCCAAGAGGGCGATGTAGTCACTTACCATGTGCCAGAACCAGAGATTTTAGAGTATGTGGCTGAGAATCTGCCGCTCGAGATTATCTACCAAGATGAGGATGTAGCCGTTGTCAACAAACCTCAAGGGATGGTGGTTCATCCCAGCGCCGGTCATACTAGTGGAACCTTGGTCAATGCCCTCATGTACCATATCAAGGATTTGTCAGGAATCAATGGGGTTCTCCGCCCAGGAATCGTTCACCGTATTGACAAGGACACGTCAGGTCTGCTCATGATTGCGAAAAACGATGAGGCCCACTTGGCGCTTGCCCAAGAGCTCAAGGATAAGAAGTCTCTACGCAAATACTGGGCGATTGTTCACGGCAATCTGCCAAATGATCGTGGTGTGATTGAAGCACCGATTGGTCGGAGCGAGAAAGATCGTAAAAAACAGGCTGTGACTGCCAAAGGTAAGCCAGCGGTGACCCGTTTCCACGTCTTAGAACGCTTTGGAGACTATAGTTTGTTAGAGTTGCAACTGGAAACAGGACGTACCCACCAAATCCGTGTCCACATGGCTTATATTGGCCATCCAGTCGCTGGGGATGAGGTCTATGGTCCACGCAAAACCTTGAAAGGACATGGACAATTTCTCCATGCAAAAACTCTAGGATTTACCCATCCGAGAACAGGTGAAACCTTGGAGTTTACAGCAGATATTCCAGAGATTTTTAAAGAAACGCTGGAAAGATTGCGTAAAACTGAGAATAGATAAAAGAGTTGAGATGTCTTGTCTCAACCTTTTTTATTTCAAGTCTTTTCTATTTTAATGCATTCATGTTATAATGGATAAATATGAAGAATCGGAGTGAGAATATGAACTACAAACGAATCGTCTTTAAGGTGGGGACTTCGTCCTTGACAAATGAAGACGGGAGTTTATCAAGAAGTAAAGTAAAGGTAATTACTCAACAATTAGCTATGTTGCATGAAGCAGGGCATGAGTTGATTTTGGTTTCATCTGGGGCAGTAGCGGCCGGCTTTGGAGCTTTGGGCTTTAAAAAACGTCCGACCAAGATTGCAGATAAACAAGCTTCGGCTGCAGTTGGTCAGGGACTTTTGTTGGAGGAATACACAACCAACCTTCTCATGCGCCAGATTGTTTCTGCACAAATCTTGCTGACCCAGGATGATTTTGTAGATAAACGTCGCTATAAGAATGCCCACCAGGCCTTGTCTATATTGCTTCATCGTGGTGCAATTCCCATCATCAATGAAAATGACAGTGTCGTTATTGATGAGCTCAAGGTGGGTGATAATGACACTCTGAGTGCCCAGGTAGCGGCGATGGTTCAAGCGGATCTTTTGGTTCTCTTGACTGATGTGGACGGCCTCTATACTGGCAATCCCAACTCAGATCCAACAGCTAAACGCTTGGATAAAATTGAGACTATCAATCGTGAGATTATTGATATGGCTGGTGGGGCAGGTTCGTCAAACGGTACTGGGGGTATGCTAACAAAAATCAAAGCAGCTACGATCGCAACGGAGTCAGGGGTGCCAGTCTATATTTGCTCCTCTATGAAATCTGATGCCTTGATTGAGGCAGCGGAAGAGTCTAGGGATGGTTCCTTCTTTGTTGCGCAAGAGAAGGGCCTTCGTACTCAGAAGCAATGGCTGGCCTTCTATGCTCAAAGTCAGGGAACGATTTGGGTAGATGGTGGAGCTGCAGAAGCACTTTCAAAAAACGGAAAAAGTCTCCTTTTATCAGGTGTGGTAGAAGTGGAAGGGAATTTCTCTTACCATGATATTGTCACAGTAGCAGATAAAGAAACAGGTCAATCTCTTGGAAAGGGACGTGTCCAATTTGGTGTCTCAGCCCTAGAAGATATGCTCCGTTCTCAAAAAGCTAAGGGAGTCTTGATTCACCGTGATGACTGGATTTCCATCACTCCTGAAATCCAGCTGCTCTTTACAGAATTTTAGAGGTAAAAAATGGTAAGTACACAAGCACAATTTGAACAAGTACAGGCTGTTAAAAAGTCAATCAACACTGCTAGTGAAACGGTGAAAAACCAAGCCTTGCTAGCTATGTCTGATCACTTATTGGCAGCTACTGAGGAGATTCTAGAGGCCAATGCCTTTGATATGGCGGTGGCCAAGGGGAAAATCTCAGATGTCATGCTGGATCGGCTTTATTTGGATGCAGGACGTATAGAAGCAATGGCAAGGGGGATTCGTGAAGTGGTTGCTTTACCAGATCCCATCGGTGAAGTCCTAGAGACAAGTCATCTTGAAAATGGCTTGCTTATTACCAAGAAACGTGTAGCTATGGGTGTTATTGGTATTATCTATGAAAGCCGTCCAAATGTGACGTCTGACGCGGCTGCCTTGGCTCTCAAGAGTGGAAATGCAGTTGTTCTTCGTAGTGGTAAGGATGCCTATCAAACAGCTCATGCCATTGTCACAGCCTTAAAGAAGGGCATGGAGACGACTACCATTCATCCAGATGTGATTCAACTAGTAGAAGATACCAGCCGAGAAAGTAGCTATGCCATGATGAAGGCTAAGGGTTATCTAGACCTTCTCATTCCTCGAGGAGGAGCTGGCTTGATCAATGCTGTGGTTGAAAATGCTATCGTACCTGTTATCGAGACAGGAACTGGTATTGTCCATGTCTATGTGGACAAGGATGCCGATGAAGACAAGGCTTTATCTATCATCAACAATGCTAAGACCAGTCGTCCTTCTGTCTGCAATGCTATGGAGGTTCTACTTATTCATGAAGACAAGGCGGCAGATTTCCTTCCTCGCTTGGAGCAAGTTCTGGTTGCAGAGAGAGAAGAAGCTGGGTTGGAACCAATTCAGTTCCGCTTGGATAGCAAAGCAAGTCAGTTTATTTCAGGTCAAGCAGCTGAGGCCCAAGACTTTGACACCGAGTTTTTAGACTATGTCCTAGCTGTTAAGGTTGTGAGCAGTTTAGAAGAAGCAGTCGCGCATATTGAAGCCCACAGTACCCATCATTCGGATGCCATTGTGACAGAAAATGCTGAAGCTGCGGCTTACTTTACAGATCAAGTAGACTCTGCAGCAGTTTATGTCAATGCTTCAACACGTTTCACTGATGGAGGTCAATTTGGTCTTGGTTGTGAAATGGGGATTTCTACTCAGAAACTGCACGCGCGTGGGCCAATGGGCTTGAAGGAATTAACCAGCTATAAGTATGTGGTTACTGGTGACGGACAGATAAGGGAGTAAGAGATGAAGATTGGATTTATCGGTTTGGGAAATATGGGAGCTAGTTTGGCCAAGGCTGTCTTGCAGGCCAAGACGGGTGCTCAGATTCTCCTTGCCAATCGTAGTCAAGCAAAAGTAGATGCTTTCATCGCCAACTTCGGCGGTCAGGCTTCCAGCAATGAAGAAATTTTTGCAGAAGCAGATGTGATTTTTCTAGGAGTAAAGCCAGCCCAATTTTCTGAACTGCTGGCTCAATACCGGACTGTTCTTGAAAAAAGAGAGAGTCTTCTTTTGATTTCCATGGCGGCTGGATTGACCTTGGAAAAACTGGCTAGACTTCTTCCGAGTCAACACCGAATCATTCGTATCATGCCCAATACTCCGGTGGCTATCGGGCAAGGAGTGATTAGTTATGCCATGTCAGCAAACTGTCGTGCTGAGGACAGTGAACTCTTTTGTCAGCTTTTAGCCAAGGCTGGTCTCTTGGTTGAACTTTGGGAAAGCTTAATAGATGCAGCGACAGGTCTTGCAGGCTGTGGACCGGCTTTTGTCTATCTCTTTATCGAAGCCTTGGCAGATGCAGGTGTTCAGACGGGATTGCCACGAGAAACGGCATTGAAAATGGCGGCTCAAACTGTGGTAGGAGCTGGGAAATTGGTTCTTGAAAGTCAGCAACATCCTGGAGTATTGAAAGACCAAGTTTGTAGCCCAGGCGGTTCGACTATAGCTGGTGTAGCAAGCCTAGAAGCGCATGCTTTTCGAGGAACAGTCATGGATGCAGTTGGTCAAGCCTACAAACGAACACAAGAACTAGGTAAATAAGAGGTGGCTTTAACTGCCTCTTTTATGGTGCTTGAAATGAGAAGACAAAAAGATTGTCACAAAAAAACATTTTTTTGATAGAATAGAAGGTAGAAAAAAAGAAATGAGTTAGACATGTCAAAAGGATTTTTAGTCTCTCTTGAGGGACCAGAGGGAGCAGGAAAGACCAGTGTTTTAGAGGCTTTACTCCCAATTTTAGAGGAAAAAGGAGTAGAGGTGCTGACGACCCGTGAGCCAGGTGGAGTCTTGATTGGGGAGAAGATTCGTCAAGTGATTTTGGATCCAAGTCATACTCAGATGGATCCTAAAACAGAGCTTCTTCTCTATATCGCCAGTCGCAGACAACACTTGGTGGAAAAAGTTCTCCCAGCCCTTGAAGCCGGCAAGTTGGTCATTATGGACCGCTTCATCGATAGTTCCGTTGCTTATCAAGGATTTGGTCGTGGCTTGGATATTGATGCCATTGATTGGCTCAATCGCTTTGCAACAGATGGCCTCAAACCCGACTTGACACTTTATTTTGACATCGAGGTGGAAGAAGGATTGGCTCGTATTGCTGCTAATAGTGATCGCGAGGTCAATCGTTTGGACTTGGAAGGTTTGGACCTGCACAAAAAAGTCCGTCAAGGTTACCTTTCTCTTCTGGACAAAGAAGGAAATCGTATTGCCAAGATTGATGCCAGTCTTCCTTTGGATCAAGTTGTGGAAACGACCAAGGCTGTCTTGTTTGACAGAATGGGCTTGGCTAAATGAAACAAGAACAACTAAAGGCTTGGCAACCAGATCAGTTTGACCGCTTTGTCCATATTCTAGAACAAGACCAGCTTAATCACGCCTATCTTTTTTCAGGTTTCTTTGGAAGTTTGGAAATGGCGCAATTTTTAGCTAAAAGCCTCTTTTGTAGGGATAAGGCAGGCGTTTTACCATGTGAGAAATGCCGAAATTGCAAGCTGATCGAACAGGAAGAATTTCCCGATGTTACTTTGATTAAGCCAGTCAATCAGGTCATTAAGACAGAGCGCATTCGAGAATTAGTGGGTCAGTTTTCCCAAGCAGGGATTGAAAGCCAGCAACAGGTCTTTATCATCGAGCAGGCAGAAAAAATGCATCCCAACGCAGCTAACTCTCTGCTCAAAGTCATCGAAGAACCTCAGAGTGAAGTGTACATTTTCTTCTTAACTAGCGATGAGGAAAAGATTTTACCGACCATCCGTAGTCGGACCCAGATTTTCCACTTTAAAAAGCAAGAAGAAAAGCTCATCCATCAATTAGAACAAGCAGGTCTAGTCAAGAAAAAAGCAACTCTCTTAGCCCAGTTTAGTCAATCACGAGCTGAAGCTGAAAAGTTGGCTAATCAGGCAAGTTTTTGGGCCTTGGTGGATGAGAGTGAACGCCTGCTGACCTGGTTATTAGCCAAGAAAAAAGAAAGTTATTTGCAAGTTGCAAAATTAGCCAACTTGGCAGATGACAAGGAAAAACAGGATCAGGTCTTGCGAATCCTCGAAGTCCTCTGTGGGCAGGATCTCTTGCAAGCAAGGATTCGACAGATTTTACAAGATTTGCTAGAAGCTAGAAAAATGTGGCAGGCTAATGTCAGCTTTCAAAATGCCATGGAATATCTGGTCTTGAAAGAAATGTAAACTCAATTAAGAATAAAGAAAGGAAAGGGCTGGTTTATGGACAAGAAAGAATTATTTGATGCGCTGGACGATTTTTCCCAACAGTTATTGGTGACCTTAGCCGATGTAGAGGCCATCAAGAAAAATCTCAAGAGCCTGGTAGAAGAAAATACAGCTCTTCGTTTGGAAAATAGTAAGTTGCGCGAACGCTTAGGCGAGGTAGAAGCAGATACACCTGTTAAGGCCAAGCATGTTCGTGAAAGCGTCCGTAGGATCTATAAAGACGGGTTTCACGTATGTAATGATTTTTATGGACAACGTCGAGAGCAGGACGAGGAATGTATGTTCTGTGACGAGTTGTTGTACAGGGAGTAGGCATGCAGATTCAAAAAAGTTTTAAGGGGCAGTCTCCCTATGGCAAGCTATATCTAGTGGCAACGCCGATTGGTAATCTAGATGATATGACCTTTCGTGCCATCCAGACATTGAAAGAGGTGGACTGGATTGCTGCTGAGGACACGCGCAATACAGGTCTCTTACTCAAGCATTTTGATATTTCGACTAAGCAGATCAGTTTTCATGAGCACAATGCCAAGGAAAAAATTCCTGATTTGATTGGTTTTTTGAAGGCAGGTCAAAGTATTGCTCAGGTATCCGATGCGGGTCTGCCTAGCATCTCGGATCCTGGTCATGATTTAGTCAAGGCAGCCATCGAGGAAGATATTGCTGTTGTCACAGTTCCAGGTGCCTCTGCAGGGATTTCTGCCTTGATTGCTAGTGGTTTGGCGCCACAACCACATATTTTTTATGGTTTCTTACCAAGAAAGTCAGGCCAGCAAAAGCAATTTTTCGACTTAAAAAAAGATTATCCAGAAACTCAGATTTTCTATGAATCACCCCATCGTGTAGCGGATACGCTAGAAAATATGCTAGCAGTTTACGGCGATCGCTCGGTGGTCTTGGTCAGAGAATTGACCAAAATCTATGAAGAATACAAAAGAGGAAACATCTCTGAATTGCTGGAAAGTATCGCTGATACACCGCTCAAGGGCGAGTGTCTTCTCATCGTTGAAGGTGCCAGTCAGGATGTGGAGGAAAAGGATGAGGAGGGCTTGTTCTTAGAAATCCAATCCCGTATCCAGCAAGGCATGAAGAGAAATCAAGCCATAAAAGAAGTTGCTAAACTCTACCAGCGGAATAAAAGTCAGCTCTATGCTGCCTACCACGACTGGGAAGAAAATCAATCTTAACGATAGGGAAATGAGTCCAGTTTTAATCAATTCTGAGACCTCAGTTTAAGAAAAAATCAGTATTTATAAAGAACAGTGTAATCCTTTTACACTGCTTTTCTATTGCATAAATAAATTTGCTATATTGAAATCAAAAATCTTGAAAAGAAGCTTCAAATTTGATAGAATTGAGGCTGGTGTATACTGGAGTAAAACATATATAAAAGTGCATCTCTTTTATACCAATTAACCATCGAATTTTATCAAAAAACTCTTGAAAAGCCATTGACTGACTAGGCTTGATGCTTGTGTTTCCGTGAAATTCTTACTTAAGTATCACGCTTTGTTAATGATCATGAGGTTAACAAAGAGTGGAATTTTTAAAAAAGGAAAGGAATAGAATGTTTCGAAGTAAAAAATTTAACAAAGATTTCGAGATCGTAGATGAGAAAAAGCGCTATAAGCTTTACAAATCGGGGAAAAACTGGGTAAAAGCCTCGAATTCCCAACTGGATCTCTTCCGTATCGGTGGGATGGGAGAAGTTGTCTCGACTAGCCTATCTGACACTGAAGAACTTGACCACGCTCACTTGAATGCCAACACGCTTGCAGGTATAGGGGCCATCTTAGCCGCCGGGGCCGCAGGTTTTGTTGTAACTCAAGAGCAAACTGTATATGCAGATGAGACATCTGAGTACAAGGAAACTGGTAAGGCAGTCATCGCAACTGAGCCCCAAGCTGATGCGACAACTGAAGCCAGCAATAACTCTATCATTGCCCAAGCACAAGCAGAAGTGAAGGAACAAGCAGAGCAAGACTCTGTATCTGTTTCTGAGTCAGTCAGTCAATCTGTAAGTGCTTCTCTTTCGACAAGCGTTTCTGTATCAGCTAGTCTATCAGCAAGTGCGTCAGCTAGCAGTTCAGTTACTACCAGCCAGTCAGCTGTAAGTCCTGCTTCTGAGTCAGCCTCTGTTAGTGAAACTCCATCGCAATCAGCGAGTGTGCAAGCATCTGCCTCAACTCCTGTCTCTGAGTCAGCATCTGCTAGCGCTCAACCTGCTCCTTCAGTAAGTGTCCAAACTTCAGCATCTCTAGCTGAAAGCACTAGCTCTGTTAGCGAGTCAGAAGTTCAAACCTCTGTCTCAACTTCGACCTCAGCATCCCTTGATGTCAAGACTGCTCCTGCTGAGAGCCTTGCGACCAGCAAGCTAGGTGACGCCTTGTCAAGCGCAACCCAACTCAGCAGCCAAGTGGCAACAACTAGCAATAACCTAGCCGCTGGTGTGATCGCTGATAAGAATCAAGCCCAAGGCAAGGATGCGCTCAAACAAGCTGAGAAGAGTCAAACGGTAGATAAGACCGTGACCACTTCACCAAAAGAGTCTGTCAGTGCTTCTGCTAGTGCCAGTCAATCAACAAGTGGATCGAATGTTTCTGTAGTGTCAAGTTTGTCTGTTGAACAGAGTGGATCGACGACAGCAATTGACCAGCAACCTTCTACTTCAAAAGAAGCAAAGAACCTTGAAATTGACTCAGCTGAATTAAAAATAACTGAAATTACTGGTAAGAATAGTGTTAGTGGAGTTCAATCAACTTCTGTCACAACTAGCTTAATTGAAGCTGCTGCGGTTGCAATAGCATCTTCAGAAGTCACTGCTAAACAACAAGAAGAAAACCGTAGGAAGTTGACCAATCTTTCAGCTGAAATAGGTGACTATCTAGCAAAAGCGGTTGATTTACCAAATACGGATTCAGCTCTTGCTAAGGCCAATGCTGCAGTAACAGAAATTGAAAAAGCCCTGACTGATCCAACTAGTGATTTAACAACAGTATTGCAAAAAGCTACTTCAGCGCGTAATTCGATTGTCAATGCTGTGTTGGCGGCTAATTCTGGTGTGCGTGATCCACGAAATGGGACAGAAATTGCTAGAGGGGCACACTTACGTGCAGCCTCTAATCCACCTACGATTTCTATGCCATCCACTATCACAATTTATAATGATGAAGCAGTCAATAATTTTCAGATAAGGCTGAATGATGATAAAGGGATGGCTAAAATCACGGGCTCCCCATCCAATGCTATTATTACAGGTTTACATGCACCGAACTATCCAACTAACAAGAAAGGGGGATTTGGAGATCTATATATCTATGATCAATGGGGGAATCGAACAGGTGCCCAAAGGTCATACACCATTGATATAATAGGGACAGTGGGTCGTGAAAACGGAACTTGGAAACCCTATAAGCCTGGTACCTATGTTCTGGAATATACAGTAACAGATATTCATGGTCAGACTGCTACAGCACGTACGAATTTCCATATTAAGGGATTTAATGAACGAAACAACCCAGTTAGTGGGGATACCGTTATTGTTAAGAATCCATCTTCTTTGACTGTAAGTGAACGCGATCAAGTACTTGAAAAATTTAAAGAAAAAAACCAGTCGCTTTTATCTGGTAGTGATTTTACGAAAGATGGCGTAACCGGAACGATTTCGGTAGCTGAAAATGGGAATATTACCATTACCTACCGTGATAATACTACAACTGTTATCCCAGCTAATGTGGATGCTGTTCCAGTTCCAAGTGCAACGGTGACTCGTAACGGTCAAACTCTAACACCTGTAAACGGCAACTATATTGTGTACGCAGGAGATGATATTCAAATTAATTTCACTGCTACAGATAATAGCGGGCAATTATCAGAATTTAAGATCGTTTCAAATGAAGATGCAAATGGTTCAGCCCTTAAAAATAATTTCTTTGAAGATAATAAATATGGGACGGGAACAGTAGATCATTTAACGGGGAATATCACAGCGACTACTGCTAGTCCAGCCCGTATTACTGTAAGAGCTCATTTGAATGATAATCTAGAGTACGATAAAAATGGTAGAAATAGTTGGCAACGCAATGCAGTAGCAACGGATAAGGCTGGTAATAGAAACAGTGCAGGAAATGATTCGCCGGGCAATGTACGTATTGTGCAAGGTAGACTGACGGATATTATGGAGGGAGTAGCACCGACTGAAACCTTCCAAGTAGAGAATGTTTCTCAATTAAATTCTCAAGAAAAAGCACGTATATTAGCAGCCGTTGAAAAATTAAATAATAAGCGGGAAAAACGTATAGACTCTTTCACTATTAGTGATAATAGAACAGTTACCATTATCTATAAAGATAAGACTACGGATACGATTACTATAAAACTTTCTGACAGTGATTATAAGAGTAGAAGTGCTTCAACTAGTCTAAGTCAAAGACAGTCAACTAGTGCATCGGTAAGCGCCAGCACTTCAGCGAGCGCATCAGTATCTGCAAGTCGCTCAGCTTCAGCAAGTGTAAGTTCAAGCCGTTCAGCGAGTGCATCGCTTAGTGCAAGTCGCTCAGCTTCAGCAAGTGTAAGTTCAAGCCGTTCAGCGAGTGCATCAGTATCTGCAAGTCGCTCAGCTTCAGCATCTGTAAGTGCCAGCCAATCAGCAAGCGCATCAGTATCTGCAAGTCGCTCAGCTTCAGCGTCTGTATCAGCTAGCCGAAGTGCATCAGCATCTGTAAGTGCAAGCCAATCAGCATCAAGCTCAGCAAATGCTAGCCAAAGTGCATCAGCGTCTGTATCAGCTAGCCAATCAGCAAGCGCATCAGTATCTGCAAGTCAATCCGCTTCAGCGTCTGTATCAGCTAGCCAATCAACAAGCGCATCAGTATCTGCAAGTCAATCCGCTTCAGCATCTGTATCAGCTAGCCAATCAGCAAGCGCATCAGTAAGCACAAGTCAATCAACTTCAGCATCTGTATCAGCTAGCCAATCAGCAAGCGCATCAGTAAGCTCAAGTCAATCAGCTTCAGCGTCTGTAAGTGCAAGCCAATCAGCAAGTACATCAGTATCTGCAAGCCAAAGCGCTTCAGCATCTGTATCAGCTAGCCAATCAACTAGCGCATCAGTATCTGCAAGTCAATCAACTAGTGCATCAGTAAGCTCAAGCGAATCAACTAGTGCATCAGTAAGCTCAAGCGAATCAACTAGCGCATCAGTAAGCTCAAGTCAATCAGCTTCAGCGTCTGTAAGTGCAAGCCAATCAGCAAGTGCATCAGTATCTGCAAGTGAATCCGCTTCAGCATCAGTAAGTGCAAGCGAATCAACTAGCGCATCAGTATCTGCAAGTCAATCAACTTCAGCATCTGTATCAGCAAGCGCATCAGTAAGCTCAAGTCAATCAGCTTCAGCATCTGTAAGTGCAAGCGACTCCGCTTCAGCGTCTGTAAGTGCTAGCCAATCAGCTTCAGCATCAGTATCTGCAAGTGAATCAACTTCAGCGTCTGTAAGTGCTAGCCAATCAACAAGCGCATCAGTATCTGCAAGTGAATCCGCTTCAGCTTCTGTATCAGCTAGCCAATCAACTAGCGCATCAGTATCTGCAAGTGAATCAACTTCAGCATCTGTATCAGCAAGCCAATCAGCAAGCGCATCAGTATCTGCAAGTCAATCAACTTCAGCATCAGTAAGCTCAAGTCAATCCGCTTCAGCGTCTGTATCAGCTAGCCAATCAACAAGCGCATCAGTAAGCTCAAGTCAATCAACTTCAGCATCTGTAAGTGCAAGCGAATCAGCAAGCGCATCAGTATCTGCAAGTCAATCAACTTCAGCATCTGTAAGTGCTAGCCAATCAGCAAGCGCATCAGTATCTGCAAGTCAATCAGCTTCAGCATCAGTAAGCTCAAGCGAATCAGCTTCAGCATCTGTATCAGCTAGCCAATCAGCAAGCGCATCAGTATCTGCAAGTGAATCAACTTCAGCGTCTGTAAGTGCTAGCCAATCAACAAGCGCATCAGTATCTGCAAGTGAATCCGCTTCAGCTTCTGTATCAGCAAGCCAATCAACTAGCGCATCAGTATCTGCAAGTGAATCAACTTCAGCATCTGTATCAGCAAGCCAATCAGCAAGCGCATCAGTATCTGCAAGTCAATCAACTTCAGCATCAGTAAGCTCAAGTCAATCCGCTTCAGCATCTGTAAGTGCAAGTCAATCAACTTCAGCGTCTGTATCAGCAAGCCAATCAACTTCAGCATCAGTAAGCTCAAGTCAATCCGCTTCAGCGTCTGTATCAGCTAGCCAATCAACAAGCGCATCAGTAAGCTCAAGTCAATCAACTTCAGCATCTGTAAGTGCAAGCGAATCAGCTCGCATCAGTATCTGCAAGTCAATCAACTTCAGCATCTGTAAGTGCTAGCCAATCAGCAAGCGCATCAGTATCTGCAAGTCA